>JADHTT010000002.1 GCA_016784825.1 Campylobacterales bacterium | reverse complement strand
CCATTTATATTTTTTCCTGCAAGTAAATCTTGCACTGCTTCATTAAAATCAAACTGTTGATTCTCTTTTAATTCTTCCATCTATATCAATCCTTATATATTTTATTATATCAGACTGACACAGAATTTTTAACACTCCCCATTAGTGGGTTAAGAGTTTCTCAACTCTTTATACTCACTTGGTATTAAATAATCTTCAGATTTAATAAGCTCATCATAGAATCCATTTTCATATCCTAAGCTGTATAGTTTATCAAGTGCTTTATATTGAAGAGGGCTTAGTTCAATAGAGTCATCATTTGCATATAGTCCTAAATAAGTTTGTAGGGTATCATGATCTACTCTTATTAAATCTCTTTCAAGTAGCATTTTTGAAAGAAGCAGTTTATTGTCATTTGCTACTTGTACAGCCTTAATTAGTGTATTTTCATAATCAATAGCTTTGTTTAGTGGTATACTTCTTCTTAAACACATTCCACCAAGTGGTAATGGTAAATCTTTACCAGCAAGTTCTTGCCAAATATCCCATAATTCAGCTTCTACCTCAAGCTCTTGATCATAAGTTAGTATTGATTCATGGATTAAAACTCCTGCATCAACTTTACCATCAAGTACAGCTTGTTCAATATCCAAAAAGTTCATATATGTAATTCGTGCATCTGGGTATTTTATTTTAAATAGTAGTGCATTTGTAGTGTATTGACCAGAAAGTGCTACTTTAAAATTTCTTTTTAATTTCACACCTTTTTTCTTTACTATTTTTGGTCCATAACCATCACCAAAGCTTACAGCAGTTTTTAGTAGAGCAAAATCTTTTTTTACAAATGGATACAGTGCAAAACTAATAGCACAAATATCATATTCACCTTTTAGTGTCGCTTGATTTAATGTTTCAATATCAGCAGCAAGATTATCGAATTTTGTATCTTTTAAAGTTACCCATCCAAGTTTAATAGCATAGTACATAAAAATATCATCGGCGTCTGGTGAGTGTGCAACTAAAATTTTATTCAAAATAACCCTTTGTTTTTAATAAACAGATTATAACTACAATTTACTTTATTTTGTTTACTAAGGAAAATTTTGAATAAAATTTTAGTTACACACTTTTCTCACACTTTTCTATATTATAATTTTATTAGAAAGAACAAGGAACTGTTTCTCTCTCTATTTTATCAGTTTCTATTCTTGTCTTTTTCAATTAATCTAAATCATAAATAATATATAATAAATACATGAATAAACTCCAATATTTACTTTTATCATTAGTATCTATACTTATAGGTATAATCATTATATTTAGTATAAATCTTGCGTATAGTAGCTATCAAAACTATAAAAAGTTTGAAAAGATATCAGATAAAATAAATAAAATTCAACAACTGACTTACTTTCTTCATGAGGTTCAAAAAGAAAGAGGGTTATCTAGTATCTATTTAGCAGATAAAACAAATATGAATTATCAATTTTTAGAATTACAAAGACAAGTAACCAATATAAAAAGTAAAAAACTTCATAGTAAGTATTTTAAAAGATTGAAATATGCACGGAGTAATGTAGATAATCCTATTGAATCAAAAGCAATATCAAATATATCATTTAAACTTAAATTAGATGATCTATTAGTATTGCCATTAGAATCCACTAAATATTTCACTGATGAATTAAGTAGTTTAATTATAAGTGATATTAAGCTTATCTCTAGCAAAATGGATGATACTAAATTAAATAATTATTTACATAGTTATAATTATTTTTTAGAGAAAAAAGAGTATTTAGGAATATTAAGAGCAATAATAAGCTCAGCATTATCACAACAATATTTAAATAAAGAAAACAAAAATTATCTATTAAAAATGTTGGCATATAGTCAATATTCTCATAAACATTTTTTAAATTCTCATAGTGATAAATGGATTGAATATTATCAAAGTAATATAGATCAAAATATAAAATCAGACATTACAAAAATAATATTAGATGCTAAATCTGATAAATTAGAATATAACCCATTGACATGGTTTAATCTTGCTACAGTACATATTGATAAATTAAAAACTATAGAGCAATACTTTTTAAAAGATATTGTATATATATCAAACAATATGAAAGATAAGATTATGAATAGTTTGATATTGATTATATCTGGAATATTCATGCTCATAATTATAGTAATTCTTATTACTGTCAAAATTGTTAAAGATATTGTATCTATGGTCTTAGATCTGAAGAATAAAGACTTACAACTTCAACAGCAAGCTAAATTAGTATCTATGGGTGAAATGATAGAAAATATTATGCATCAATGGAGACAGCCTCTAAATAATATTAATTCCACAATTATGCAAATAGATAATATAATATATCAAAATAAAATTGATAGTACATTATTTGATAAAGAATTATTAGAGATTGAAAATATTACACAATATATGTCACAAACAATAGATGATTTTAGGGATTTTTATAAAAAGGATAAGAAAAAATCTACATTTACAATAGAAGAGCTGATTAATAATACTATAAAAATAGTTGGTGGATCAATTGTAAATAATAATATTACGCTAGACTATACAGATATTATAGATAAAAAATTATTTACTTATAAAAATGAGTTACAACAAGTACTTTTAGTGATTTTAAATAATGCAAAAGATATTTTAATATCTAAAAATATAAAGAATAGAAAAATCAATATATCAACTAGATGCGATAACAATAATACAATATATATAGAAGTATGTGATAATGCAGGTGGAATAGAAGAAAAACTATTGGATAGGGTATTTGAACCTTATTTTACCA
This sequence comes from Campylobacterales bacterium, assembly GCA_016784825.1. Next base: position 15,567 of record JADHTT010000002.1, on the reverse strand, counting down.
CTAAACGAAAAACACAAGGTACAGGTCTAGGACTTTATATAGCTAAGACAATTATAGAAGATAGTATGGATGGATTTTTAAAAGTAAAAAATAATAATCATGGTGCATGTTTCACAATTACATTATTAAGTAATACCAAGGATGGATTTAATGAGTATTAGTATCTTATTTGTTGAAGATGAAGAAAAAATAAGACAAGGATATGTTGCATACTTAAAAAAAACATATTCAGATGTATATGAAGCTTCATGTGCCCAAACAGCTTTAGAGATATATAGAACAAAGAAACCTGATATTATGATTGTAGATATAAACCTACCAAGTATGAGTGGCTTAGAATTAGTTGATATGATCAGACAAAACGATCATACGACTAGAATAATTATGTTAACAGCATATAGTGATGTTGAACATCTTATGTCTGCTACAAAGCTAAAACTTACAGACTATTTAGTTAAACCTGTGTCTAGGTTAGTGCTTAGCAATACTTTGCAAAAAGCTATTGATGAAAAAAAAGATTATCTTGTAGAATCAAGAAAAACACTATATTTAGAAGATGGATTTTTATGGGATTATAGGCAAGAAGAGTTATATAATAATGGGAATATAGTAACATTAACTAGTAGAGAAAGTAAAATATTGTCATTATTTGTAAATAACTTAAATAAAGTATTAACATATGATATTATTGCAGATGAAATTTATGATTATAGTTTTGAAGATAAGGTAAATTCAATAAAAATAATTATTAAAGAATTAAGAAAAAAGCTTCCAAAAGATACAATCATTAATGTATATGGTACTGGATATAAAGTGATTAAATTATAATTATGAATGATTTTAAAAATAAAACATTATGCTTAAGTGCAAGTGCAGGCACTGGTAAAACTTTTGCTTTAACTGTACGATATATATCACTACTTCTTAATGGTGCTACCCCACAAGAGATATTAACACTAACTTTTACTAAAAAAGCTGCTTTGGAGATGTCAAATCGTATTTTTAAAACATTGCAATCTTTAGGTGATGATGAAGCATATATGAAGGCTATTGAGGATGCTTCAGGACTTAATGAAAGGGATATAAAAAAACAAAAAGAAAAGTTAATATCTAATTTTTTACAATCTGAATTATCTATATTTACAATTGATAAGTTTGTAAATAAAATCTTACGAGAGTTTAGTGGGTATGCAAATATTAGTGATGACTTTGAGATTAAAAATGATGATATGTCAAAGCTTGGATTTGAATTTTTAAACTATCTTGATGAGAAAGATTTTGAGATACTATTAAGATTTGCACACTATGAAAATAAACAGTATCAAACCCTATTGACAATATTTAAAGATTTAAGCCAAAAAGATGAACAAATTGTAAAAGATCATATTGAAAATGGTTTGGTAGAAGTTGCTCAAAAACAAGTGATAAAGCAAGCTCTCAAAATCAAAGAGTATGTACACAATCATGAAAAATCATCAGACGCAGCAAAGAAGGCTGTAGAGTTTAATAGTTTTGATGAGATATTTAAAAGTACCTGGATTCAAAAAGATAATTTTGCTGATTTTAGGTCATTTACTAAAGCTATTCAAAGCAAGCAGGCAGAAGATTTATTTCAAGAATTTAAACAGTCTTCTAGGGAATACTTTTATATTAAATCTCAATACCAATTAGGGCAGTTAGATATACTTCTAGAAAGGTTTAAAGAGTTTAAATTAGATTATCAAAAAGGCAAAAACTATTTAGAATTTTCAGATATATCAAATTTAACAAACAAGCTTTTAAATAAGACTATAAGTGGACAAAATGATTTTTTATATTTTAGGTTAGATACAAAATATAACCATATTCTTATTGATGAATTTCAAGATACATCGCTATTACAGTTTAATATACTAAAGCCAATGATAGATGAGGTTTGTTCAGGACTTAGTAGTAGTTTTAAAACCTTTTTTTATGTAGGAGACATTAAACAATCAATTTATAGGTTTAGAGGTGGAAACTCTATACTATTTGAATATGTTAGCAAAAAGTATAATATCCCTGTTCAATCATTAAAACAAAACTTTAGAAGTAGAAAAAATATTGTTGAATTTGTAAATGAAAAGTTTGTAAATTATAAAAATATGCCAGCACAGCAATCAAATAATGATGGTGGATATATTTCTATTAATAATATGCCCAAAGGGTTTAAAGATGGAAATTTTGAAGATATTTTAATCTATATTAAATCGCTATTATCAAAAGGTTTAGACCCTAAGCAAATAGCAATTTTAGTGTATAAAAATGATGATGTCTTAAATATATATAATTATCTAAAACAGCATTTACCTAATATTGATATAGTTACAGATATGACATCAAGACTAATTGCGGTTCCAAATATTAAAGCTATTATAAATTATCTAAAATATCACTATTTTAAAGAAGATAAAAATTCAAGTATATATTTGGAGAATTTTCATGCTCTAATTGGTAAAAATACTCAAATAAAATGTGAGTACAATGTAGATATTAAGACAAATACTTTAAGTGATATAGTTTATCTTGTAGCATCTTACTATAAATTACTTGATCAAAATATGATTAAATTTATAGAAGTTTTATCAAGCTATAGTGATATTGTTGATTTTATTTATCATATAGATAATGATGATACACCAATGGTAAATAAAGATAATATTGGACTACAGATACTTACTGTATATAAATCAAAAGGTTTGGAATTTGATACTGTACTTCTTGTTGATAGAATTACAAAAAAAAGTAATGATACCTCTATGTTGTTATTTGAATATGATGATATAAAACTTCAAAATATACATATAAAAATGAAATACAAAGAGTATTTTGATGATAACTATAAAAATGCCTTAGAAAATGAAAAGCATCTTAAATCTATAGATGAAAAGAACACTCTATATGTTGCATATACTAGAGCTGTAGATAATTTAATTATTTTCAGTCAAGATGATGAACCATGCGAGATAGGGGCTTTAGAGATTGGTGAGAATAAAAATGATATATCTACTATCAAACCGAAGCATTATGAGCCTTTAAAACTTGGATATCAAAATATTAAAGCCAATAAAGTTGATGAAAACAATAATATTCATGCTCAATATTTTGGTATTGCTACTCATCATTGTCTTGAGATGTTAAATAAATTTGATTCTAAATCATTAGAGATTAGTTTGTCTCATACACAAAGTAGATTCTCTAATTTTTTAGATGAAAATGATTTTGATAGGATCTTAAAAATTTGTACATATCTCATAGAATATTCAGAGTTTAAAGATTTAATTTGTAATGCTAAAATTTCAAAAGAGCAACAGCTTGTATTTAATGGTGAATTAAAAATACTTGATTTACTAATTCAAAAAGATGATCAAATAATTGTATGTGATTATAAAACTACAGTGACCCAAAAAGAAGAACATACACTACAAGTAATGAGCTACAAAAAGGCTTTAGGTGATATATTTAAAGATAAAAAGATTTTAGGATTTATTATCTATTTAAAAGATGATGGTGTAAAGATGGTTGAGGTGTAGAAAATTCTACACTTCACCTTTTTTGATTGACTCTAAGAACTCTTCCATATTGTACTTTTCTCTATGTGATTGTGTCATAATATGTACTAAGATATCACCTAGGTCTATAATAGTCCAATCATCAGCTTCATCTACTCTAAAGAACTCTTCACCAAGTGGTTTAAGTACTTCTTTTAGATGATTTACTAATGAAAATGCATGTTTTGAGTTTAAAGATGTAGCGATTACAACATTATCAACCATGTAATTTTGACCTATTAGGTCAAAAGTATCAATATTTTCTGCTTTTTTCTCATCTAATAATGAGATTATTTTTTCTATTCTTTGTTCCAAAGTTGTTTTACCTTATGTTTTATTTTGTTTGGTATTAAAGTTATATCTAAATTTTCTCTAATTCTTGTTGAGCTAATCTTATAATCGATATTTAAAGTTACAAAACCATCAATTTTAATATTATCTCTAGAAGCAACCACGAATTCAACTTTAGTTTTTAATTCGTCAAAGTTTTTCCACTTATGCAGTGAATCTATATTATCTGCACCAATAACTAAGTATAGTTTATCTATATCATATTTTGAGTATAGATAGTTTACAGTTTGGATAGATGCAACTTTTCTGCCTTGTTCAACTTCATATTTTGATATTTCTATATTATCATATTCTTCACACAGGTCTTTCATAAGATCTAGTCTTGTCTGTGCATCAAAATGGCTATTATCTTTAAATGGATTTAAGAAAGTTGGCATCACTATTAGTTTATCTATATCAAGTGTTTTCTCAATATTTTCTATAATAGATTGATGTCCAATATGTGGTGGGTCAAAACTACCACCAAATAGTGCTATATTCATTTTCTTAGTCCTTTAAGCATATGCTCTAAATAGGATTTTAGCACATTTTGGATAATATAACCTAAAGGGCACCTCTAAAAACTAATATTATTCATAGAAGGAGAAAATAAACTTGAGATTTTGACTAATAAATTTTTCAAGCTACCCGTAGGTAACTTTAAAAATTTTTAGGTGAAATATCTGTTTAGTTTCCCTTCCTTGCAGGCTTTGTATACTTTTTGATATATTGCGTTATATCGTTTCGTATTACCTACGGGTAGGACTTCGACTCATAGCCTTATATATCAAAAAGTATACTAAAGCTATGAATGTATTAGTTTTTAGAGATGCCCTAAATATAATTTACTATAAGGATAGAGTATGGCTTTAAAAGTAGCGATTAATGGATTAGGTAGAATTGGTAGATGTGTAGCAAGAATAGTGGCAGATAGAGATGATGTACAACTTGTAGCAGCTAATGCTAGTGGTTCAGAAGAGATGATTCAATATGGACTTAGATATGACTCAGTACATGGTGCTAGAGAAGATATTACAGTTAAAGATGGAATTATTACAATTGGTACAGATAAAGCAGTTTTATTAAGTGAACGAGATCCAGCTAAATTAAACTTTGCAAGTCATGGAGCTGATGTAGTATTAGAGTGTACAGGTGCATTTTTAACTACAGAATCTGTACAAGCATATATAGATAATGGTGTAAAAAAAGTTGTAATGTCAGCACCTGCAAAAGATGATACTGCAACATTTGTAATGGGTGCAAATGAAGATACATATGCTGGTCAATCGGTTGTATCAAATGCTTCATGTACTACAAATGGTCTAGCACCAGTAGCTAAAGTTTTAGATGATGCTTTTGGAATTGAAGCTGGACTTATGACTACTATCCATTCATATACAGGATCTCAACCAATATTAGATGCTAAGCATAAAAAAGATCCAAGAAAAGCTAGAGCAGGGGCTGTTAACTTAATCCCTACTACAACTGGAGCAGCTAAAGCAATTGCAAAAGTTTTACCACAATTAAAAGGTAAAATCAATGGTCAAGCAATTAGAGTGCCAACACCAAATGTTTCTATGGTAGATTTAACAGTAACACTAAACAAAGATGTGACCCAAGAAGAAGTAAATAATGCATTTAGAGATGCTGCAAATGGTAATATGAAAGGTATTTTAGGTGTAGATGAAGAGCAAAGAGTTAGCTCAGACTTCAATGGAGCATCTACAAGTACAATAGTGCCAATGGACACTACTCAAGTTGTAAATGGAAATATGGTAAAAGTACTTTCATGGTACGATAATGAGTGGGGATACTCATGTCGTTTAGTAGATATGGCACTACATGTTAGTAAATAAAAAAAGGAAAAAAATTGAAACTTCAAGAAATTAATAAGTTAAATATATCTGGTAAAAAAGTATTCATAAGATGTGATTTTAATGTACCTGTAGATGAGTACCAAAATATTACAGATGATAGAAGAATTAAATCTGCACTTAATACTATTAGATACTGTTTAGATAATGATTGTGCAATTATCATTGCTTCACACTTTGGTAGACCAGAAAATGGTTTTGAAGAGAAGTTTTCATTAAAACCAATAGCAAAAAGACTACATAAGCTTTTAGAACAAGATGTTAAATTAGCACCAAATGTAATCTGTGATGATACAATTTCTATGGCTAATAGTCTTCAATCTGGAGAGATTATGCTATTAGAAAATATGAGATTTGAATCTGGAGAGACAAAAAATGATCCTGAACTTTCTAAGACTTTAGCTTCACTTGCTGATATTTATATCAATGATGCATTTGGTGTTTCTCATAGAGCTCATGCTTCTGTTGAGGGTATTGCTCAACATTTTGATATTGAACATAAAGCAGCAGGTTTTTTACTTGCACGCGAGATAGAATTTTTTCATCATATTGTAGAAGAGCCAAAACGACCATTTGTATCTATTGTAGGTGGATCAAAAGTTTCTGGAAAACTTCAAGTATTACATAATCTAATTACTAAAGTTGATAAGATTATTATTGGTGGTGGTATGGCTTTTACTTTCCTAAAAGCACTAGGACATGATGTTGGTAATTCACTAGTAGAAGATGAACTAATGGATGAAGCATTAAAAATAATGGATGAAGCAAAAAGACTTGGAGTTAAATTTTATCTACCTGTAGATGTTATTGCAGCGGAAGAGTTTAATGCTGAAGCTTTTGCAAAAGAGACTACAGTTCAAGAGATCCCTTCTGGATGGATGGGATTAGATATAGGACCAGCTTCAGTAGCATTATTTTCTCAAGCACTTGATGATGCTCATACAATTCTTTGGAATGGACCAATGGGTGTATATGAGATGGAAAAATTTGCAAAAGGTAGTGCTGCAATATCAGCAAAAGTAGCAAAAAGTTTTGCGACAACTGTTGTGGGTGGTGGAGATACAGCTGATTTAGTAAGAAGAACTGGTGATGAAGATGAAATGACATTTATATCTACAGGTGGTGGAGCTTCACTAGAGCTTATTGAAGGTAAAGTGTTACCTGGTGTAAAAGCTTTAATAATCGAAGATTAATTTTAATAAAGAATGAGAGTATTATTAAATGGAATTGGTAGAATTGGTAAAGCAATTTTACGAATTTCACAAGAAAATAAATCCTTAGATATTGTAGCTATAAATGAACTTAATAGCAATATTGATAATATTACTTATTCGATAAACTATGATTCTACATATGGTAAGCTTAGAGATAAGTTTATAGCAGATGATAATAAGATTAAAAATAGTCATTTTAATATTAAAATTTTAAATGAAAAGAATCTTGAGAATATTGATTATGAATCACTTAAAATAGATATAGTAATTGACTCTAGTGGATCAAAAGTTGATACTGTAAAATTAAAAAGCCTATATCCTAAGGCTTTTTTTTTAACACATCCAAATAAAAATGCAGATATAAATGTAATTATGGGTGTAAATGATGATAAACTAGATTTAACTTCTAAAAAAATAATCTCTACAAGTTCTTGTAATGCAACAGCACTAATGCCAGTATTAAAATTAATTGATGAAAATTTTAAAATCATATGTGGTGATATAGCAACAATACATCCTATTTTGAACCATCAAAAAGCATTAGATGGTCAATGTGTAGGTAGTAGCAATAGAGAAGTTGAGTGTAGTTTTGAATTTGGTAGAAGTAGTACTCAAAATATTATACCTAGTAAAACTACAACAATAGATGCTTGTAGTTTAGTAGATAATAAGTTTGACCATAATTTAATATCATCTAATTCATTTAGGGTTCCTACAGCCATTGTAGGTGCTATTAATGTATCGTTGTTTGTAGAAAAAAATACATCAAAAGAAGAACTGATCAATCTTTTTGAAAACTATTCTAAAGATCAAAAGTATAATATTATATTTAATAATTACAATAGATTAGTATCAAGTGATTTTGCACAATGCGATCATACATCAATAGTAGATCACAGATTTACAGATCTAAAGCAAGAAAAGATGATTAAGCTAGTCCTTTGGTACGACAACGAATGGGGTTATGCTTCAAAAGTAATAGATATAGTTAATAAGGCTTTTTAATATGGTTTTAGAGCAATATCAAAAAGCAATTGAAGCTAGCAATATTGTCTCTCGAACAGATGTGTATGGGATAATTACATTTGTAAATGATGAATTTTGCAAAATTTCAGGATATACTAGAGAAGAGCTAATTGGAGCAAATCATAATATTGTAAGACATCCAGATATTCCAGATGAAAATTTTGTAAAATTATGGGATACAATCTGCCGTAAGAATACATATACTAATACTGTAAAAAATCTTGCTAAAGATGGAACTACATTTTATGTAAATACTACAATCACACCTATTTTGGATGAAAATGATGAAATAGTTGAATATATTGCTATTAGATATGATGTAACTGCTGAGATGGAGTTGAAATTTAAACTTGAATCTAAAGAGAAAGAGATGGAGAGTTTAAATAAGCAATTAGAGGAAAAGGTTATCTTAAAGACAAGGGAGCTTGAAGACCTTAGGGTGGTATTTCATCAAGCAAGATTAGCAAGTCTTGGTCAGATGCTTGCAAATATTGCACATCAGTGGAGACAGCCACTTACACAATTGGGTTTATCATTATTTAATATTAAAAAAGAGGCACATAGGCAAAACCTTGATGAGCTTGATGCTATTCAAAGTGATGCAAAACAAACAGTAAAAAACATGTCTCAGACTATTGATGATTTTACAAACTTTTTCAAACCAAATAAAGAACAAGTTAGGTTTAATATACGAGAGAGTATAAATGAAGCAGTTGCATTATTAGGTAAGACAATTATTCAAGAATCAATATCTATTAGGACAGATATTATTAATACAGCTACACTTGAAGGTGTGCCAAATGAGTTAACCCAAATATTTATTAATCTTATTCAAAATTCAAAAGATGCATTTAATAGGAATAATATATTAAATAAGATTATCAGAATAAATGTTCAGGTTGTTGATGATATGATACATATAGAATTTATAGACAATGCTGGTGGTATTCCACAGGATATAATTGATAAAGTATTTGAGCCTTATTTCACTACTAAACACCAATTTAGTGGGACAGGAATTGGATTATTTATGTCAAAAATGATTTGCGAACAAAGTTTTAATGGTTCTATGTATGTAGAGTCTAAAGATAATGAAACTATATTTACTATAAAGCTACCTAAAAGCTAAACAGAAGAAAGAGAAACAATGCAGTTAGAAAAGTTAAAAAATATAAAGGTATTACTTGTTGAAGATGAGCGAGATCTCTCATCTCTCTTAAAAGACGCAATTGGTGAATATTTTTATAGTTTTACCATTGCTAATAATGGATTAGATGGATTAGAGAAATTTGAAAAAGTTAATCCTGATATTGTAATATCAGATATAAATATGCCTCAAATGAATGGTTTAGAGATGGCTGAGATTTTAAGAAAAGATTATCCAGATCTTCCAATTGTAATTTTAAGTGCTTTTGATCAAAAAGAATATTTACTTAATGCAATAGATGTAAATGTAATTAAATATTTGATTAAACCATTTGATCCAGAAGAGTTACTTGAATATATAATATCTATATCTAGTAAGGTAGGCGTAAAAGAGATATCTTTAAAAGATGGTTTTACATACAATTTAAATACTCAAAATTTATTTACAGAAGATGAATTTGTTAAAATCACAAAAAGAGAAGCAAAATTTTTAGAAGTATTAATTGAAGCTAGTCCTAATATTGTACCTGATAATTCCATTAAGTTTAAACTATGGAAAGAAGATGATATTAGTGATGAGCGTCTAAGAACTTTTATAAAAAGATTTAGAATTAAAACTTCTAAATCTTTAGTAAATAATATTAAAGGTCAAGGGTATCAAATCTTAACCACATGATTGGGCTGTATATGGTATGGTTGTATCAATCATTCTAAATTTATAGTCTTCCTCATTTGTGCCAGCGATTCTCTCGTGATAGTTTTCATATGCACATATAAATGCAACTAAAATCATTTTTATACAATCATCACAATTATCTTGAGCCATCATATTATCAAGTTCAGCAGATGTAGATTTTAGAGCATCATCTAAAGATACCCCTTTTAATTCTTCTGTAAATACAGAAGCAGTAAAAGATATAGTTGGACACCCTTTGTATACATATCCAATATTTTCTATGATACCATCTTGGTCTATTTGTATAGTCATATCAACTTGACCCCAGTTATCAGGGTTTCTACCTACACCTCTTGCATTATAATTTTCTAATGCTTGTGCATTTTTAGGGTTTTCATAATGCTCTTTTATTTGTGCAGCTTGATCTGATGATACATCAAATCCTTCTTCTTTGAGATTTTCTTTATTTATCATAAGTGCTCTTTGTATTCAAATTATTAATTTGTATTTTATCATTTTTTAAAAACTATAAACTTGACCTAAGTTATGTATTTAATTATCTACAAATAATATCTAGTTTATTTGATAGTTTTTGATAATTTAATGTTTTATGGGAGTCTGATATATTGCCTATATTATTTCCTGTATCTAAAAACTTTTGTATAAAATAGCTATTTTCATAGCCTCTTGAATCCAAATCATCAATAATAATATTTATATCATGAAAATCAAGTAAGTCATTGTGTATAGTTGTTCTAGCTTCAAATGGAAAGTGTTTTTCTATAAGCATATCTAGTGTCCGAGAAAAGTTATTAAATTTATTTGAATGGGTTATATTCTGAAATTTATATTCTGGTGCCTTATAGTCTAAAGCAATATAATCAATAAGATTTTGTTCAATTAATTGGCTTATTTGCTCTTGATTTAATCCATTTGTATCAAGTTTAATTTTAAAGCCTAGTTTTTTAACTTCTTTGCAAAATGGTATTAAATTATGAGTAGTAGCCTCTCCACCACTTAATACAATAGCATCTAAAAGACCAATTCTAGTTTCTAAAAAGTTTAATACATCTTGTAGGGTTAAGTTACCACTTTTACTAAATACAATATCTTTATTGTAGCAAAAATCACATCTCATATTGCAACCAACTAGCCATACTATACAGGCTAGATGATCTGGAAAGTCTAGATGTGTGAACGGTGTTAAATCACTTACAATAAGTTGTTTCAACGAATTGCTTTCGTTGTTTATGTTCACCTGTTTTACCTACATTGAAACTCTCTACAGGTCTATGATAACCCATAACTCTTGTATATACTATACACTTTGTTCTTTTGTCTTGTAATTTATTTAATACTTCATTTTTACTCATTTGTTTCCCCTTTGCATATTTATAAATTTATCTACACATTGTTGAGTATTGCTTAATACAATATCTATATCCTCTTTTGTGGCATTATCTAAGTGTATGCCACATATAACCAAGGTATCTTTGTCTAATTTGTTATAGATGAATGGTGCAACTTGCTTTGTCACTGTGTCATCTTTGTGATTTGTTTTTTTTATGCTTGATAGGAGGTTTGTTTCACATAAACTCACTCCCCCAATATGACTAGTGCCACCTGTTATAATTACTAAAACATCTTCCCCTATATATTGATAGTTTAAAGATATTTTATGTTTCCCTTCACCATAATTAATTACGATGCATCTTCCTCAAATTTTAATAGTTCATCATCACATTTTGGACAGTATTCATGTTCCCCAGTTAAATATCCATGCTTTGGACACACAGAAAATAGTGGTGTCACAGTTATATATGGTAATCTATAATTTGAAATCACATTTTTTACAAGCTTTCTACAAGCTTCCGTTGAGCTTACCTGTTCTTTCATATAAAGATGCAATACAGTTCCACCTGTATACTTACATTGAAGATCATCTTGAAGATCAAGCGCTGTAAATGGATCAGATGTAAGATCTACTGGTATTTGAGATGAGTTTGTATAGTAAATATTATCATCAAGACCAGCTTGTAATATTTTATTGCCAAATCTTTTCTTATCCTCTTTTGCAAATCTATATGTAGTACCTTCTGCTGGTGTAGCTTCTAGATTATATAGATTTCCAGTCTTCTCTTGGTAGTGAACCATCTTATCTCTCATGTGATTTAGTATCTCAATAGCAAATTCTTCCCCTTTAGGATTAGCAATATCAAATTCATCATCTGTAAAGTTTCTGATCATCTCATTTATACCATTTACACCAATAGTTGAGAAGTGGTTATTAAAACCAGGTAGATATCTTTGTGTATATGGGAATAGACCTCTTTCAAACATCTCTTGGATAAATACTCTTTTCTTCTCTAGCGTAGATGCAGCATAATCCATAAGTTGATCTATTCTTAAAAGAAGAGCATCTTTATCACCTTTGTATTGAAATCCTAGTCTTGCCATATTGATAGTAACTACACCAATACTACCTGTCATCTCAGCACTACCAAATAGACCACCACCTCTTTTTAGTAACTCTCTTAAGTCTAATTGTAATCTACAACACATACTTCGTACATGTCCAGGTTTGTATGCTTCAGGGTTTTCAACTAATTTACCATTTTCATCTCTTGTATATTGACTACCAATAAAATTTTGAAAATAAGATGATCCTACTTTAGCTGTATTTTCAAATAATAGATCTGTATTTTCTCCATACCAATCAAAATCCTCTGTAATATTAACAGTAGGTATTGGAAATGTAAATGGTTGACCAGTTTTATCACCTTGAGTCATTATCTCATAGTATGCTTTGTTTATAAGATTCATCTCTTTTTGAAAATATCCATATGTCATCTCTTCAAAAGAATTAGCACCTCTACTTTTTGCCTCTTCTAAAAGTTCAGAATCTTCAATATCTTTTAAAAGGTGTATCTGTTTTCTTGTAGGGATTTGATCTTTAAGATCTTGTGGTACAGTCCAATCAATTGTTACATTTGTAAATGGTGATTGACCCCATCGTGCAGGTACATTTAAATTATATATGAAGCTTCTTACAGCTTTTTTAACCTCTTTAAATGGTAATTTATCTCTAAATACATAAGGTGCTAAATATGTATCAAATGAACTAAATGCTTGAGCTCCAGCCCATTCACTTTGGAGTATCCCTAAGAAGTTTGCCATTTGACCAAGAGCTTCTCTAAAATGCTTAGGAGCATCACTTTCTACTCTACCTCTAACACCATTAAATCCTTCATCAAGTAATACTCTTAAACTCCAACCTGCACAATATCCAGTTAAGCAATCAAGATCATGAATATGATAATCTCCATTTCTATGTGCATACCCTTCATCTTTGCTATATATTTTATCTAGCCAATAGTTTGCGATTACTTTACCAGCTGTATTATTCACTAGTCCAGCATTTGAGTATCCTGTATTTGAGTTTGCTTTGATTCTCCAATCTGTCCCACTAATATATTCTTCTATGGTTTGTGTTGAATTAATATATGTTGTATCTTCTTCAAGTCCAAGTATATGTTCTCTTTGCATTTTATGCATATGTCTATAGAGCATAAATGATTTCATCACATCAAAGTATCGACCTTTATATAACTCTTGTTCTATAGTGTCTTGTACATCTTCAACAGCAACTACACGCTTTGTTTCTAAAATATGCAGTACATTAAAAAATATTGATGAGTCGTATGTGGTATGTGTACTTCGAAATGCTTTTTTTATGGCATCCTCAATTTTGAAAGATTGAAAATCTTTAAATTCACCATCTCTTTTTAAAATTTTCTCAATCATAAATACCCCTTTTAATTTAAAGAATTTTAGAGTAAAAAATATTAAAATAAAATATAGTGCAAAGTCACTCTAAAGTCACTAACAGCAGGGGATAGCGAGTTTAAAGCAACTTTATGATATTATCAATTTCAATAGAAAATAATATTTATTTCTAAATCATATTAAAGGATGAATTTTGAAGATTATTGCTGCAAATTTTAAGACAAACCATACAAGAAAAAGTACAAATAATTTTGTAAATAATATAAACACTTTTTTAGAAGATGAAAATATTTCAAATGATGTGTATATCTTTCCACCAGCAACTGCATTAGATAGTTTTGATACAGTTTCTAATCTTACAGTTGGTGCACAAAATGCTTATTATACAAAAAGTGGATCTTTTACAGGTGAGATTGGTACTGAACAGCTTGATGAGTTTGGAATTAAAACAGTTTTAATTGGTCATAGTGAAAGACGACATATCATAGGAGAATCTCAAAAAGAGATAACTACAAAATATAATTATTACAAAGCATTAGGTTATAAAATAATTTATTGTGTTGGTGAACCTCTTGAGATAAAAGAAAAAGGGATGACTGAAACCTTAGGATATATTCAGAAGCAATTTGATGGTATAGATTTAGATTATGCAAATGTAATTGTAGCGTATGAACCTGTTTGGGCTATTGGTACTGGATTGGTTCCTAGTGTTGAAGATATTGAAATTATTCACAAGAAATTAAAAAAGAAATTCACTCAGCCACTTTTATATGGAGGAAGTGTAAAAACTACAAATATTGAAGAAATTTTAAGTGTTCCAAATGTAGATGGAACATTAATAGGAAGTGGCTCTTGGAATGTAGATGATTTTAAAGAGATGATAAAAATAAGTAAGGATAAATAATCATGGTAATGAACGGAAAAAAAGGTGTAGTTTTAGGTATTGCAAATAATAAGTCAATAGCATATGGTATAGCAAAACAATGTCAAGCACAAGGTGCAACTATGGCAATTACATACTTAAATGAAAGATTTGAAAAGAAACTTCAGCCAATCGCAGAGGATTTAGGATGTGATGGAAGAATTTACCCTTGTGATGTATCAAATCCTCAAGAGATTAAAGATTTAAAAGAATCACTTGAAAAAGATTTAGGACAAATTGATTTTATCGTTCACTCTATTGCATTTGCTCCAAAAGAGGGACTGACTGGAAGATTTTATGATATTTCAAAAGAAGCATTTGATATTGCTATGGATATTTCTGTATATTCTTTAATAGAAATTGTAAGAGAATTAAAACCAATTATGTCTGATAGTTGTTCAGTTCTGACTCTTTCATACTATGGTGGAGTTAAATATATTCCAAATTATAACCTTATGGGTGTTGCAAAAGCAGCTTTAGAGATGACTACAAAGTATCTAGCAGAAGACCTAGGAAAAGACGGAATTAGAGTAAATGCTATTTCAGCGGGTCCTATTAAAACTTTGGCAGCCTCTGGAATTGGTGAATTTAGTTTTATGCTTAAATGGAATGCAGCACACTCTCCTATGAAGAAAAATGTAACAATTACAGATGTAGGTAATTCAGGTATGTATTTACTTTCAGACTTAAGTGCTGGTGTTACTGGTGAAATTCATTATGTTGATGGTGGATTTAATGTTATGGGTATGCCTGCTGTTTCATTTGATGAAAATGGAAAGCAAACTATTGCATGGGATGGAAACAAATAGATGTCAATAGATTTTCAACAGTTAGCAGATCACTATGGTACACCATACTATGTATATGACTTTGATCATATCACAAAACAATATCAAGAGTTAAAATCATCTTTTACAGCTAGAAAATCTTTAGTATCTTATGCAGTAAAAGCAAATTCTAACTTAAGCGTAGTAAAGCACTTAGGTGATCTTGGTGCTGGTGCTGATTGTGTTTCAATTTGTGA
>JADHTT010000001.1 GCA_016784825.1 Campylobacterales bacterium | reverse complement strand
CAATTGATGTGATATTATTTTTTAAAGTAGAACAACTCTTCAAGATTTCCCTTTTTACCTTCTAGTTTACTATAGTTTGAATAGACTAAATTCCACCCAAGCTTTATAGATTCACTTATAAATTTGTCTCGCACTAATTGTATAGCTTTTTGATCTTTTACTACACCAGCACGGTCTCTTTTTACATCTTTTCCAACTTCAAATTGTGGTTTAAAAAGAATAATTATTTTGTCTGATGCTAATCTACTTATATCATCTAAAATATTATGAATACTTATAAAAGACACATCACATGTCACTATATCATACTTTTTATTAGATTTAAAATCTCTAATATCTGTATTTTCAAAGCATGATATTCTAACATCATCTTTTATTCTATCATGAAGCTGATTACTACCAACATCTACACAATCTACACTTTTGACATTATTATCTAAAAGTATTTGTGTAAATCCACCAGTAGATGAGCCAATATCTAATGCTATATCATCTTGTAAATCACAATTACACTCATCTAAAAAATACTTTAATTTATATGCAGCACGACTTACAAAAAATTGCTCTTCTAAAATCTCAATATTGACACTATCGTCAACTTTAAAAGATGGTTTTGTTATAATACGATCATTAACTTTGATCTTTTGGTTTAATATCAATTCACTAGCTTTATTTCGGCTTTGAATGTCATAATTTTTTACTAAGTATTGATCTAATCTCATGGAGGATATTATAATTGAAATTTGTTGATAATGAGTTTAGCTCAACACTAGAGATTAAAAGATCAAAATTTATCACTCATATATGTCCATACGATAAATTTGATCAAATGATGCAAAAACTAAAAGATGAACACCCTAAAGGTAGGCATTTTGTATATGCATATAGATATTTAAATGAATTTGATCAAATAGTTGAAAATAGTAGTGATGATGGTGAACCAAAAGGTACATCTGGTAAGCCATCACTTTCAGTACTTCGTGGTTCTAATATAATTAATAGTGCAGTGATTATAGTAAGGTATTTTGGTGGTATTAGACTTGGTACTGGTGGACTTGTGCGAGCATATGGTGATGCTGTAAATCAAGTACTTGATATCTCATCTTTAAAAGAATACAAAAAACTAGATACAAAAACTTGTACACTAAACTATGATATGCTAGGTCAAATAGAATACTTGCTTGAACAAAATGATATCAATATTCTCAATAAAGAGTTTAGCCAAAATGTAGCTCTACACTTAAGTGCTACAAAGGAGCAATTTATGATTTTAGAATCTAAACTACCACTTGGAATTAATCTAAACGATTAATATCCAAAGTTTTTATTTGCAATTGATTCTATAAATACTGTAGCATATGAGCTTTTAGGAAGTATAAATTCTAATAACATAGTATTATTTGTAGCATCAAATTTATTTTTTATCTCACTTGGTTTTATCCATGCTACTCTTCTATAACCTTTAAAATCAACTACAAAAGGATCATCAAATTTAGCTTCAAATTTTCCAGCTTCACCTTTTGCTCTTGGTATTGTATTTCCTGGCATTATCCCTGTAATCATATCTTTTTGTTTATAATCAAAAATATCACCATCTAAACTATGTAACTTTTTTAAGCCCTTTTCTTTTGATAACTCAACTCTAGATGATAACCAATCATTAAAAATATAACTTTGATATATTGATACTAGCATATGTTCCAATTTTTTCTCTTTGATAATCTCTTCACCATATGCTACTGCTTGAGATTTATCATATTTATCATCAAATCCAAATCTTTGATATCCAAAATAATTTGGTAAGCCATGCTTTTGTATATGAGATATATTTTGATATAAAATATGGATAGTATTTGGATCTATATTATGAAGTCTAATTGTAAATTTATTGGCATCTAAATCACCTTTTTGTATTGCACTATCACTATAGTTTAGCTCCTCAATAGTAATATCTTTATGTTTAAATCTATTTATATCTTGCGCAATGGTAGATGGGATACTAATATACTGCGTAGTAGTTGCATGTTTATCTTTTAAGCCTGCATAACCTATTTGATTTTCTGGTATATCTAATTGTTGTGAAAACTCTTTTATCATATCCCAAGTGGTATGATTGGTTTTCTTGACTTTTAAAATAGCATATCTACCATGATTAGTATATTTTAAATTGATAATTTCATCAACTCTAAAATCATCTCTATTTTGTACAAACTTAAAATCTAAAGGTTCGTTTTGATTAAGATATACTCTGTTTATTTGCATTTAATGGGTCCTCTTTTAATAATTGTGATAATTTTATCTGATTATCCTTATTTATCACTTCACTTTTGAATAGTTCACCTAAAATTGCTCCAGCAGTTCGTTCAAGCTTATTAGCTATTTGAACTAAATTGATATTCTTTTTAAACATACTTTTAACTTTTACTCTCTCTTCTAAAGTCCATTTAAGACCCGAATTTTTAGCCTTTCCTAATTCTTGATTTTTTAATTGCCGTTGAACTAATTTATCTTCATTTTTTAACTTTGATGCTTTTACTTTTTTATTCATTTTTGTTTTAGCAATTGATTTGATATCATCTTTTGCATCTTTAATTCTTTGATTTAAAAGTTTTTCTATATCATTTGCCATAAGATAATGAAAATTATCACTTTCTTTAATTAGCTTTTGTTTTGCTCTAGTTATAGCCACATAAAAGAGATTAAACTCATCAATAATCTCTTGATTTGACATAAACTCTTTTTGCTCTTGATAACTTGCAAGAGTATCACACTCTAAATCCACCAATATATCTGCAAAATCTGTGAAATCATCAGCTATAGTAACTTCATCCCACTCTAAACCTTTTGCTGTATGTGCTGTTGTTAAAAAAAGTATCTCTTTTATTCTTTTTTCAAATCCATTATTTAATCTATTTTTCCATGCATTATAAAACTTTTGTGCAATATCTTTAAATTCAAATATCTTCTCTTTGTATTCTTTGACAACCTTAATAGCAGTACGAAGTTCATAATCATCAACCTCTTTAGAATACTCCAACATCTCTTCTTCATCTGAAAAATCTTTTAAAAATCTATTTCTTTTAATATCATCATGCTGGTTATTTAGTGCATAGTATACTTCGCATGTAAGATTAAAAATCTCATTTGGATCTCTTACTGTTACAAATGGTTCTTTATCATCTATTCTCTTTGCAATTTTTGATACTAATGTGGCATTTGTCCTAGATATAAATCCATGAGTAAAGATATCTTCATGTTCCTTTTTAAGCGTATCTATTTTTACTGTTTCATATTTAAAATTATCTAATAAGGTATTTGCATAAGATGCTACTGTATCATTAAATCTAAAGCTACAAGACAAATATAACTCTTTATCACACTCTATTTTATTTAGAGCATTTTTACTCCCTCTAAATGAATATATCTGTTGATGCTGATCTCCTACATATATTCGTGTCTTGGCATTAAGAGCATTAAAAATACCAAGTGTCACATCATTTGTATCTTGAGCCTCATCTAACATCACTATATCATAGTTAAATTGTTCTATTTTATTTTCAACTAATAGTAAATAATAATATTTTAAATAAAATCCATGTGTAGGTTTCATCTCACCTTTACACATACTATCAAACATAAATTGAGCAGTCTTATGCTCAAAGTCTTCTTTACTAATCTCTAACTTAGCGTTATTACAAAATGCTTCAAATATTTTTAGTGTAGTGATAGCTTTGGTATATGATAACTTGAATCTTTTTGATATATCCATTGCTCTATAGTTTATTAATTGAGACAAGTCTATATTTGTATGATTTTTAATAGCTTTATATGCTAATCCATGTGTTGTACTAATTGTTGTATTTTTAGGGAATAAGCCTTGAGCTTCATTTTTAATAGCTGTATTAAATGCTAAATATAAAATATTTTTATCTTGATATTCATTTGCTATTAGTCTAAGTGTATAGGTTTTACCAGTACCTGCAAAAGCATTTATTTTAATAGATTGGAAATTTTTAATAGAGGATAAAATGTCCTCTTGTTGTTTTGTCATTTTCATAGTGGAATTTTAACTAAATTTATTAAAATCCACTGATAATATTGCAATATGCAATATTTTTATCCTAAAAGCTTCTTTATCATTCCACTCATTCTTTTACCATCTGCACTAGATCCTACTTTTGTTTTAAGTACTGGCATAACTTTACCCATATCTTTCATAGATTGTGCTGCAACCTCAGCTATAACTTCTGAAGTTAATACTTCAAGCTCTTCATCTGTAAGTTGTTTTGGAAGATATAATTTAAAAATTTCAATTTGTGAAGCTTCAACTTCAACTAAATCATCTCTTTTAGCCTCTTGATACTGAGAAATTGCTTCTTCTCTTTGTTTGATACCTTTTTGAATTAACTTAATTACATCATCATCATTTAAATCTTTTCTTTCATCTACTTCAATCTGTTTAATCATAGTATTTATTGATCTAATTGTATCTCTTTTTACTAATTCTTTTGCTCTCATTGCATCTTTTAAGTCTGCTTTTAATTGTTCTTTTAAATTCATTTTACTTCCTTTATATTTAATAAATATACTTATTTAACTATTAAAGCTCTCTACTAACTCTTCTAGTTCTAAAAATCTTTCAACCTTCTTCTCATAAAGTTTATTAATATTATCAAGCTCGCAAGATACCGCTAATAAACCCTTTTCTTCATAACAAGCTGGATCCATCACACAAGCATCTAAGTGCTCAATTTGTAACTCTAATTCTTCAATCTCTTTTGGTAACATATCATAATCTCTTTGGTCATTATATGTTAATTTTTTCTGTTGTTTTGTTTTAGATTCACTTTGAGCTTTTGCATCTTTTTCTTCTTTAGCAATATTGGCCTCCAATACTCCTAATTCTTTGATCTCTTTTTCAATCTCTAGATATTCAGTATATGGCTGGAAACTTTCCATTAGCTCTCCACCACCTGTAAATACTAGTAACTTTTTAGCTATTTTATCTACAAAATATCTATCATGAGATACAAATATCAATGCACCTTGAAAGTTTTGTAAATACTCTTCAAGAATATTAATAGTAGGGATATCCAAATCATTTGTAGGTTCATCTAGTATCATTACATCTATATTTTTTGTAAATAACAATGCTAAAGCTACTCTATTCTTTTCTCCACCACTTAAAACACCAATTTTTTTATCTAGATATTCTTTTGGGAAAAGGAAGTTTTTAAGATATCCAAATACATGCATATGTCGTCCATCGTTTAATAGGACTTGATCCCCACCATTTGGACAAAATGTATGCATAATTGTTTTATCATCATCAAGCATCTCTCTATGCTGATCAAAATAACCAACTTTAAAATCACCTTTTTTAAATCTACCACTATCAATAGGAAGTCTTTCTAAAAAGATTTTTAATAAAGTTGATTTACCACTACCATTTGGACCAACTATAGCAATAGTGTCTTTTTGTAAGATTCTTGTAGTAAAGTCTTTAATAAGTACTTTGTCCCCTAACTTTTTTGATACATTATCTAATTCAAAAAGCATCTTCTTTTTATTTTGAGTTTCACCTTGATTAAAAGATTTTTGTTCTCTTTGAAGATCAACTGTCATCTTTTTAATTTTTCCAGGGTTTGACTTAACAGCTTTTTTTAGCTCTAAATATTCAGATTTTCTTCTTTCATTTCTCTTTCTTCTTGCTGTTACACCATGTTGCATCCAGTGTGCTTCTGCTCGAAGTTGTCTTACCATATTTTCATGGTCTTTTTGCATATTTAAAATTAACTGCTCTTTTTGTTCAAGGTATTTTTTGTATCCACCATTAAACTTTCTTAAATGACCATTTTCAATCTCTATTACACTTGTAGCAATATTATCAATAAAATATCTATCATGAGAGATGAAAAGAAGAGTAAATTTTTCTTTTAAAAGCATTTGTTCTAAAAACTCTACCATATAAACATCAAGATGTTTTGTAGGCTCATCAAGTAGTAATATATCTGGTTTTTTAAGAATTAATCCAGCAAGAGAAACCCTACGCTGTTCGCCACCACTTAAAAGGTCAATATCTTTAAATTCATATGATTTTAAATGAAATTCTTGTAGTACTCTTTCTATTTTATTATCTAAATCCCAGGCATTATGATGATCTAAAAAAGTACCTAAATCTGATTGCTCTTGAAGTAGTTCTTGATTCTCAAAATCTGTAGCAATCAAAACTGAAAGCTCATCATATCTAACTTTTGCAGATTTTAAATCTACAAGTTGCTCCTCAATTGCATCTCGTACAATTGTGCCAGCTTTAAATTTTGGATGCTGGTCTAGCATCTCTATTTTAAGTGATTTGTCAATAGCTATTTCACCACTATCTGGTTCAACTGCACGGGTAATTACTTTCATCAAAGTAGACTTACCTTGGCCATTTTGACCAATTATAGCTACTCGTTGTTGTTCTTGGAGTGTAAAGTTTACATCTTTTAGTATGACTTTGATGTCATACTGTTTAGTTATATTTTGAAGATCAATTAATGCCATATATTATTAACTAGTCTAATGCAATCTCTTTATCTATATTTAATCCAAATCCATGAATACCTACAAATGAATGTGGTTTTGTTCCTGAAGTTAATAAGTTTATATTTGTAATATTTAATTTATTTAAAATTTGTGCACCAATACCAAAATCTTTAGTAATGTTATCAGCTTCTAAATTTTGATCTAAGAAAATTAAAACACCATCATTTTCTTGAAGATAATGAATACTTTCCATCATATTTGATAATTTACTATCATCTAAAAATAATTCAATATCTGCTGTAACTGTATGGAATTTTACATTTGAAGTTGATTTAACCTCACCAAATTCTATAATCGTATGCTTATTTTCTCTATGATCTTTGAATACTCTTTTTGTAGCTGTTGTTCCAAAAAATTCAACCTCGTCTTCACTAACTTGGTCTACAAGTGATTCGTGTGCTAATCTATATTCAACTAGATCTGAAATATATACTTGAACCATGTCATGTTTGTCAGCAAAAATATCTAGATCATCTCGTCTAGCCATTGTCCCATCTTCTTTCATAATTTCACAAATTACTGCTTCTTCTTTAATACCAGCTAATTTACATAAATCTACAGACCCTTCTGTATGTCCAGTTCTAACTAGTACCCCACCATCTTTTGCAATTAATGGGAAAATATGACCAGGCTTTACAAGCTCAGCTTCTTTACTTACAGGATTAGCAAGAATTCTAATAGTGTCATCTCTTTCTTGTGCACTAATACCTGTACTTGCCTTTGCACAATCTACAGAAACAGTAAACGCTGTCTCATATGATGATGTATTTGAAGATACCATAGGATTTAAATCTAGTCTATTTGCTGTCTCTTTTGTAACAGATACACAAATTAAACCTTTGGCATGAGTTGCCATAAAATTTACTTTTTGTGCATCACTAAATGTAGCAGCATAAACTAAATCACCCTCATTTTCTCTATCTTCATCATCAAGCATAATTACCATATTACCCTTTTTGATCTCTTCTATAGCATCTTTTACTCGTTGAATTGCCGACATATTCACTCTTTTTGTTAAATTTTGAAAATTATACCCTTTTACTCTTGACATTTAGTTAAAAATTGATTATAATTCCGTCCACAAACACATTGGGGTATCGCCAAGCGGTAAGGCAGAAGCTTTTGGTGCTTCCATTCGGGGGTTCGAATCCCTCTACCCCATCCATTGTGTAAACTTTTTATATCGCGGGATAGAGCAGCATGGTAGCTCGACGGGCTCATAACCCGTAGGTCGGTGGTTCAAATCCATCTCCCGCAACCAAAACAAACGAAGAGAAGTTTCTTCAGTAATCACAAACACTTATAAAAATTGGTTGCATTATATTTTCAAAAACTATAATATTGTTTAAAATTTAGATAGGGATACCTACTCATTAGTATTTACTATTTTTTTAATTGGTCGCGTAACTCAGTGGTAGAGTGCTACATTGACATTGTAGAAGTCGTTAGTTCAAGTCTAATCGTGACCACCATATTTTTACTGATAATTTTACACATCCACAAGCTCTTATATCTTTTAAATATCTTTCCATGTAGAGTAAACTGCATTGTAAAAGTTTATAATTTCTCTAGTAAACCATTCTACTCTTGCATTCCAAGACTCTTTATCTTTCCAGCTTGAAAGTTCATTTGCAATATTATCACGCCAATTCGAAAAATAAGTGCAATGTATTGGAGTATATTATTGGATGGATGTATAGATAACAATTTATAGTAATTCAATTTCAATAAGCTAATTTCTTAATTTTGGTATTATCTAGATTTTTTTAAGTCATAATATCATAATATCAAACTTAGAATAAATAAGTTATACTAATAATATATTTAATTATAGGATTTAGAAGATGCTAGACAAAAGTAAAGACGAAGCAATCCAAGCATATCTAGACGCATTAAAGAAAAAAGATAAACCTGAGAAGAAAGAACCACAATCAACTAGAATCAGAGATATATTATTTCCTAGTATATCCCAAATAGATAAGAGAAAACTTGCTATTGTATTGAGTGCTATATTTATAATTGCTATATTATTAATTATCTTTATTGACACCGATAGTGCTACACCAAACTTTGATAGCTATCATGAAGAACATAAATATTTACAGAAAAGAACTGATATCTTTGATGATGGTGAAGAGTTGAAAGATACAGCTCCTCCAGCTGAATAAAAACTAAGAGGTATTATAAACCTCTTAATACAATTCCTAAGTATAATGCTACAATTCCAAGCGTGATATTTATAGGTATTAAATATCCAGATATTGGTAACAGTTGTTTTTTACACTCAAGTAATTTGCCTTCATTAAATAGCTCTTGTGCTTTATTTCTTTTTTTTACTATAGATATAAATAGTAAAGTCATTACAACATAAATTAACTCTTTTGAATGAGATATAGATGATAGTTCACTAGTGTTAAGTCCAAATCCAACACTCATAGCTACTGCTGTTAATATTATCACCATTAAAGCTACCGAAACTATCTTAAAAAATCTTCTTAATATCTCAAGCGTTACTCCTAACTTTACTTTTGGTTCTTCAATCATAGGAGTAGCATAATGAACTGCAAATCTAATAGCAATCATACCACCTACCCAAATCACAGCTGAGATTACATGTAAAAAAACTATCATATGCATATTTGAAGCTAACATATTAAATCCTTATAAATTTTCTTTAGCAAATTCAAGTGCTGCTACTTTTGCATCTTGGATTTTAGATACATCTTTACCACCTGCTTGTGCAAAGTCTGGTCTTCCACCACCTCCACCTTGTACAATTGGTGCGATATTTTTAATCCAATCCCCTGCTTTAATACTAGCACCTTTTACACCTGATACCATCATCACTTTGTCACCTTTTGCTTGAAGTAAAAAAATAGCTACACTATCATTTGCATTTTTAAGATCGTCAACTTTAGCTTTTAAATCACCATTTTCCATAATATCTACTATCACTTTAACACCATTGATTATCTCTTCTTGCACAGGGGTAGCTACACTATTTTGTGCTACTTCAAGTTCTACTTTAAGTTGTTTAATCTGTTCTTTTAATTTTGATACACCTTGCACTACATCTTTATTTTTTACTGCACTTTGAGCATCATTTAATTCTTTCATAAAAGATTTTGCATAAGTAATTGCTGATTTTCCACATACAGCTTCTATTCTTCTAACACCTGCACTTACACCACTCTCTTTTGTAATATAAAAACTTCCAATTTGTGCTGTATTTGATACATGCGTTCCTCCACAAAACTCAACACTAGCATTTTTAAAATCAACAACTCTAACTGTATCTCCATATTTCTCACCAAACATAGCAATAGCACCTTTATCTTTTGCTTCTTCTATTGGTAATTCTTGGATATCAGATTTTATTGCACTAGCAATCATATCATTCACTTTTTGTTCTACTAATTCTAATTGATCTTCACTCATAGCTTTGGCATATGTGAAGTCAAATCTTAATCTTGAAGCATCATTTAAAGATCCAGCTTGAGATACTGTATCACCTAGAACTTCTCTTAACGCACTTTGAAGAAGATGTGTAGCACTATGGTGTTTTTCGATTTCAGCTCTTTGTTGTACAACTGCATCCACACTATCGCCTACATTTAAACAGCCATTTTCTATACTTATTTTTGAAAGGTTTAAATCAAAATATTTAGATGTTTCACTTACAATTGCTGTTGTAGTGTCATTTGATATAATACCACTATCACCAGTTTGTCCACCAGATGTAGCATAAAATGGTGTTTTATCAAGCATAATCCATCCATCTTTATCAAGTGAATTTACTTGATTAAAATCATTATCTAAAAGTGCAACAATATTACTTTTTGATGATGTTAAGTCATATCCAACAAATTCATTTTTTCCAATAGTCTCTAGAATAGCTTTAAAGTCACCCTCTTTGGCAGTATCTCCACTACCCTTCCATGCTTGTTTTGCTTTAGTTTTTTGTTCATTCATACAAATATCAAACTTCTCATTATCAACTTCCATATTTTTTTCTCTTAACATATCTTCTGTAAGATCAAGTGGGAATCCAAATGTATCATATAATTTAAATGCAATCTCTCCACTAAATTTATCTTTAGTATTTGCAAGCTCATCTTCGAATAAAGCCATACCCTTTTCAATAGTCTTGAAAAATCTTTCCTCTTCTAAAGTTAATTGCTCTTTAATATAATCTTTTTTCTCATTTAAGAAATTATAGTGTCCACCCATTATCTCACATAAAGTATCTACTACTTGTGCCATATATGGTTTTCTAAATCCAAGTAGGTATCCATGCCTTACTGCTCGTCTAAGAATTCTTCTCATTACATATCCACGACCAACTTTATCAAATAGTATTCCATCACTTAGCATAAATGATACTGCTCTAATATGATCTGATATTACTCTATAGCTACCAATTGTTTCAGTAGTTGCAGCTTGAGACATAGATTCAAGTTTCTGTATTAGTGGCTTAAACTGTGAAGAATCAAAGTTATTTAAAACACCTTCTTTAATAGCTGTAACTCTTTCAAGTCCCATACCTGTATCAATTGATGGTTTAGGAAGAGGTAACATTGTTCCATCTTTTTGTCTATCATATTGCATAAATACAAGGTTCCAAATCTCTAGAAACCTATCTCCCTCTCCACCCATTTTGTCTTCAGGACCATTAAAGTGTTCAGCACCTTGATCATAGAATATCTCACTACAAGGGCCACATGCACCTGTATCTCCCATAGACCAGAAGTTGTCAGCATCACCAAATCTCATTATCCTATCTTCTGATACAATTTGCTTCCACATATCATATGCTTCATCATCACTATCGTGAACTGTTACCCATAGTTTTTCTACTGGTAATTCTAAATTTTTAGTAACAAATTCCCAAGCATGATTAATAGCATCTTGCTTAAAATAATCACCAAATGAAAAGTTGCCAAGCATCTCAAAAAGTGTATGATGACGTGCGGTATAACCCACATTTTCTAGATCATTATGCTTACCACCAGCTCTTAAACATAACTGACAGCTTGTAGCTTTTGGATTTTGTGGAGTAGGAATAGCTCCTGTAAATATATCTTTAAACTGTACCATACCAGCATTTACAAACATTAAAGTTGGATCATCTGGCACTAGTGGCATTGAACTAACTACATCATGACCTTTTGCTTTAAAGTACTCTAAAAATTCTTTTCTTATATCCATTGTTTTTCCTACTATATAGTATATTTTCGATATTTTATCCAAAATTAACTTGTTGTAAAATTTAGATTACTTAATACACTTTAGTTTCATCTAAAGGTTATAAGAGTATAATTTGTCAAACTTAAACAAAAGGAATTAAATATGGGTAAATATATTGAATTAACAAACGACAATTTTGATGCGACTACAAAAGAAGGTGTTTCTTTAGTTGATTTCTGGGCTCCATGGTGTGGACCTTGTAGAATGATTGCTCCAGTAATTGATGAATTAGCTGAAGCGTATGAAGGTAAAGCTAATATCTGTAAAGTAAATACAGATGAGCAACAAGACTTAGCAGTTAAATTTGGTGTAAGATCTATTCCAACTATTGTATTCTTAAAAGATGGTGAAAAAGTTGATGAGATGGTTGGAGCTGCTTCTAAGCAACAATTTGAAGAAAAATTAAACTCTCTAATCTAATTTTTTAGATTAGCAGACTAAAAATGGCAAGGTTACAAAATCTTGCCATTTTTAATTACTTAAAGGTATAAAATAAAATGTTAGATTTAGCAATTATTGGTGGTGGACCAGCGGGACTTACTGCTGGATTATATGCTACTCGTGGTGGATTAAAAGATGTAACTATGTTTGAAAAAGGTTTTCCAGGTGGACAAATCACTCAAAGTAGTGAAATAGAAAACTATCCCGGTCAAAAAGAGGTAGTTACAGGTATGGATCTTATGCAAGACTGGCCTGAGCAATGCCAAAGATTTGGCCTAAAACATGAGATGAATGAAATAACAAAAATTACTAAATCTAATAATATTTTTGAGCTTACACTTATTGATGGTTCAAAGCAAGAAGCTAAAGCTGTAATCATAGCAACTGGTTCAGTACCAAAAAAAGCTAATGTAAATGGTGAAGATACATATTTTGGAAAAGGTGTATCTACATGTGCTACATGTGATGGTTTCTTTTATAAGGACAAAGAGGTAGCTGTACTTGGTGGTGGAGACACTGCTATAGAAGAAGCTGTATATCTATCAAAAATATGCTCTAAAGTTCATGTAATTCATAGAAGAGAAACATTTAGAGCGGCACCAAATACAATAGAACATATGAAAAATACTCCAAATATTGAACTTATATTAAATTCTAGTGTAGATGAAATTTTAGGTGATAGTTCAGGTATGACTGGACTAAATATCAAAAACAATATTACAAATAATGTTACTTCATTAGATGTTCCAGGTATATTTGTATTTGTAGGTCGTGATGTTTTAAATGAATCTTTAAAGCAAGATGATGGATCATATTTATGTGATCTTAATAATAATGGTGAGGTAATTGTAGACCTATCTATGAAAACATCTCTTGCAGGTTTATTTGCAGCAGGTGATATTAGAATTGAAGCACCAAAACAAGTAGTATGTGCAGCGGGCGATGGTGCCACTGCAGCACTTAGTGCTATAGAGTATTTAAATTAAAAGGAAAAATTGATGTTAAACATTGGAATATTAGGAAGTACAGGTAGAGTTGGTTCACTACTAATTGATGATTTAGAAAATGATGAATTAGCAAAAGTTTCGGCTGTACATGTATTTGACGAACTTAAAAAACAACTACCAGAAGATACATTAGTTACAAATGATATGCAAGCTTTTTTAGAAGCATCAACTGTAGTAATTGATTTTTCAGCGCCAGTAGCTACTGAAGAACTTCTTGAAACAACTATAAAAAATGGTGGTGGCGCACCACTGGTAATCGCAACTACAGGATTTAATGAACATCAAAAAAATCTTTTACTAGAGGCTAGCAAAATTGTACCTATCCTTTATGCTACAAATATGAGTTTAGGTGTTGCTGTGTTAAATAAACTTGTAGCTCTTGCTTCAAAAACATTAGCAGACTTTGACTGTGAAATTGTAGAACAACATCATAGACATAAGGTTGATTCTCCAAGTGGTACTGCACTAACTTTAGCTGAACATGCAGCAACCGCAAGAGATCTTGACCTTGATGCTGTTAGAGTTTCTGGTAGAGATGGGGTAATTGGTGCTAGAACAAAAGATGAAATTGGAGTAATGGCTCTAAGAGGTGGAGATATTGTAGGAAGACATACAGCAGGATTTTATAATGATGGTGAGTTTATAGAGCTTAACCATACTGCAACTGCTAGAAATACATTCTCAAAAGGTGCTATTAAGGCAGCTAAATGGCTTGCTACTCAAGAAGCTGGTCTATACTCAATAAATGACTGTTTAGGATTATAATATGTGTGCAATAGTTGGAATATATGGAAATGATGATGCATCAAAACTAGCATCTGCAGCACTGTTTGCAATGCAACATAGAGGACATGAAGCTACTGGTATTAGTAGTGGAGGAGATGATAGTAAACAAATATATACTGTCAAAGGTCGAGGTTATGTTCGTGATGTATACAATGAAGAAGCATTTAGTGTACTTAAAGGGAATATGGCTATTGGTCACAATAGATACTCAACTGCAGGAAGTGAATCAACATTTGATGCACAACCAATCCATGCAAAATATAAATTAGGTGAGATATCAATTGTTCATAATGGTAACCTTGTAAATAAAAATGAAGTTCGGCAAAGATTAATTGATGAGGGTTCTATTTTTCAAACAGGTATGGATACTGAAAACTTAATACATCTAATAGCAAAATCTTCAGCTGATAAATTAAGAGATAGAATTACAAAATCTTTACCAAAATTAAAAGGTGCTTATAACTTTATTATACAAAGTCGAAGTAAACTATTTGTTATGAGAGATCCTCACGGAATTAGACCACTAAGTTTAGGTAAATTAAAAAGTGGTGGTTATATAGTTGCAAGTGAGACATGTTGTTTTGACCTTGTAGATGCAGAGTTTATTAGAGATGTAAAACCTGGTGAAATGCTAATCTTTTCAAAAGATTTTAAAGAACCTGAGTCAATTATAATAGATAATACGCAAGAGTTTAGACCGTGTGCATTTGAATATATCTATTTTGCAAGACCTGATAGTGATATTGACGGTAAAAATGTATATACAGTAAGAGAAAGTATGGGAGCAATATTAGCAAAAAATGATAAAGATTTATTAGATGCTGATATGGTTATACCTGTTCCAGATAGTGGTGTACCAGCTGCACTTGGTTATGCCAAAGAGTCTGGAATACCTTTTGAACTAGGTATCATTAGAAATCACTATGTGGGTAGAACATTTATTGAACCAACACAAGCTATGAGAAATATGAAAGTAAAAATGAAGCTTTCACCAATGAGATCTCTAATAGAGGGTAAAAAACTGGTTGTTATTGATGATTCAATTGTCCGAGGTACTACAAGTAAAAGAATTGTAAGAATGCTAAAGGATGCTGGAGCTGCTGAAGTACACTTTAGAGTTGCATCTCCAATGATCCAACACCCTTGTTTTTATGGTATAGATACACCTACAAAAGAAGAGCTAATCAATGCTAGAATGACTAAAGATGAAGTTCAAGAATATATTGAAGCTGATAGTTTA
Organism: Campylobacterales bacterium; assembly: GCA_016784825.1. The sequence continues at coordinate 7,042 of JADHTT010000001.1, read as the reverse complement.
GAATATCTAACAATTGATAACCTAAAAGAAGCATTAGGAAGAGACAGAAACTATTCTTTAGTTAGTTTTGATGGTGATTACTTCGTAGTTTAATAAACTACTTAGTAATACTGCATTGTAAGACAGTGTAAACTTCCATGCTGTCTTATTATCTTGCTACAATCTATACCTTCAATATTTCTATTTGGAAATAATTTACTAAAAATATCTAAAGCTTGCTGATCGTTTTTATCATTATATGTTGGCACTAATACTGCATCATTTATAATCAAGAAATTTGCATAACTTGCTGGTAATCTTTCATCATCATAATACTTAGCACTAACCCAAGGAAGTGCCACAAGGTTAAATTTTGTTTCCTCTAGTTGTTTTTTCATTTTATCTAAAGCTTCAAAATGTGGATCACTAACATCATCACAAGATACATATGCTATTGTGTTTTTATCAACAAAACGGGCAAGCATATCAATATGTGAATCTGTATCATCACCTATTAAAAAACCATGCTCAAGCCAAATAATATTTTTCATACCCAAATACTCTTGAAGCTTTTTTTCTATCTCTTCTTTGGAAAATTGTGGATTCCTATTTTGCTCAAGCAAACAATCAGTTGTAGTTAAAATAGTATCAATCCCATTTGAATCTATACTACCACCTTCAAGTACAAAATCTATTGATTTGATATCAGTGAATATTTTTTGACTTATCTGATTGTCTAATGTAGCATCAAATTTTTTACCCCAACCATTAAAAACAAAATCTAGAAGTTGTTTTTCCCCATTTTGTTCAATAGTTATTGCACCAAAATCTCTGCACCATGTATCATTGGATGCAAGCTGCTTAAATTCTATATTTGGATGGTTTTTAATATTTTGTATTGTTAATATATCATCATAACATACCAAGCATCTCTGGTATTTAGCTATTGTTTTTGCAATCTCTTCAAAAGCTGGCAATATCTCATCTAAATACCAATTCCAATCACTGTTTTTATGTGGAAACATAAGTTGCACACAACTTTGTTGTTCCCATTCTGATAATAATCTATTTTTTATAAATTGCTCCTAATTGTTCACCACCCAACATATGAAAATGTATATGCTCAACCTCTTGACCACCATTGCTTCCAATATTCGTAACTAGCCTATATCCATCAGATTTAACTCCAAGGGCTAATGCAACCTCTTGGATAAATGTTGTCATAGAAGCCATAATATTAGGCGTCATCTCATTAAAAGATTGAATATGCACTTTTGGAATAATAAGTGCATGTACTGTAGCACTTGGATTAATATCCTCAAATGCCAAAAAATTCTCATCTTCTAAGATTGTTTTATTTGGTATATCACCATCAATAATTTTACAAAAAATACACATAATTACTTCCTCTTGTTTTGATATAAATAGTATAACCAAACTATAATAAGCCTTTGGATATAATCGCTATAAAATATAAGGAAACCTCTAAAAATTACTATCACTCATAAAAGAATAAACTAAACTTGAGATTTTGACTAATAAATTTTTCAAGCTACCCGTAGGTAACTTTAAAAATTTTTAGGTGAAATATCTGTTTAGTTTCTCTTCCCTTTGGGCTTGGTATACTTTTGTTTATAGTTTGCATCTAACTTTTGAATTAACTAGTTAGTACTACAAGTTATCTACTAAACTCTAAACAAAAGTATCCTAAAGTTATGAGCATAGTAATTTTTAGAGGTGCCCTTAACTTTTAAATACAGGAGAGCTTCTTGATACAAGAATGGCTAGAAAATATTGAATCATCTGATTCATTAGAAAACTTAGAACAAATACGAATTGATATACTTGGAAAGAAAGGTGTACTTACACAAGAATTTGCCAAGATGAAAGATGTGCCAAACGAACAGAAAAAAACATTTGCACAAAACCTAAACAAACAAAAAACACAAATCACTCAAGCTATTGATAACAAAAAAACTATTCTAATGGCCATAGCACTTGATGAAAAACTAAAAGTTGAACAATTAGATGTAACAAAATTCAGTCCAAAATCAAATATAGGTGCAACTCATCCTGTATCAGATACTATGGATAGAATAACTACATATTTTCAGAACTTAAACTTCTCTGTTGAAGAAGGTCCACTAGTAGAAGATGATTTTCACAACTTTGAAGCACTAAATCTTCCAAAATTTCACCCAGCAAGAGATATGCAAGATACATTCTATTGTAATGATGGATTTGTATTAAGAACACATACTTCACCTGTACAAATTAGAACAATGATGAATACAAAACCACCAATTAGAATGATTGCTCCAGGAACTGTATTTAGAAGAGATTTTGACCTTACACATACGCCTATGTTTAGTCAAATAGAAGGTCTTGTAGTAGATAGTGGAGATAAAATATCTTTTGCAAATTTAAAGCATGTTATGGAAGAGTTTTTACAACATATGTTTGGTGATGTTGATGTTAGATTTAGACCATCATTCTTCCCATTTACAGAACCTAGTGCAGAAGTAGATATCTCTTGTATCTTCTGTAAGGGTGATGGATGTAGAGTTTGTTCACATACAGGATGGTTAGAAGTTCTTGGTTGTGGTATTGTTGATGAAAATGTATTTGAAGCTGTTGGATATCAAAAAGTTAGTGGTTATGCATTTGGTCTAGGGATTGAAAGATTTGCAATGTTAATTCACAAAATCGGAGATTTAAGATCTTTATTTGAAAGTGATATTAGACTACTAGAGCAATTTAAAGGATCAGCAAAATGATTATTACAAGAAACTGGTTAAACGAATTTTTAGATATCTCAAAAATATCTACAGATGAGCTTTGCATTGCACTTAATTCTATAGGACTAGAAGTTGATGGTACAGAGAAAATAAAGATTGCTAATGGTGTAAAAGTTGGATATGTTGAGTCTTGTGCAAAGCATCCGGATGCCGATAAATTAAATGTATGTCAAGTTAATCTAGGCGACACAAATGTACAAATTGTTTGTGGTGCTAAAAATGTTGAAGCAGGACAAACTGTTGCTGTTGCAACTGTAGGTACAATCCTTGGTGATGACTTTAAAATCAAAAAGGCTAAATTAAGAGGTGTAGAATCTCTTGGTATGATTTGTAGTAGTAGTGAAATTGGCTTACCAACTACAAATGATGGTATATTAGTACTTGATGACTCTATAGGTGAATTAATACTAGGTGCTAATTTAAATACAATTAAAGCTTTAGATGATGAGATTATTGAAATTGAACTTACATCAAATCGAGGTGACTGTCTAAGTATAAATGGTGTAGCTAGAGATCTTAGTGCTTATTTTAATATTAAAATGAAACCATTTAATCCAAGTATAGAATATACCGATACTACACTAGGACAAATATTAAGTGTATCAACGCAAGGTGAAATAGATACAAGATTAACAATCAGTTCAGCTGATTTTACATCATATACTCTACCAGTTCTTTATTCTATTAGAACTGCTATTGCTTCATGCTATAATAGCAATAGCGCATTAACTATTGCAGCTTATGCTACACACTCTACAGGTGTTTTATTTGATTTAATTGCACAAAAGCTAGAAAAAGATGACTATAATCTTTGCAAGTTAAATATAAATAAAAATGACAAAGGCTTTGACTGTTTATATAGTAATAACGAGATCACTACACTTGCAATAAATTCAAATAATGTTGTATTAAACAATGACGATGATACTAGCAATATTCAGAAAGTAGTGATCGCTGCACTATATACTGATCCAATACAATTAGCTACTAAAGTATTTGATACTAAAATTAAAACTGATGATATTTACTATAGAAGTTCAAGAGGAAGCGAATATGATTTAGATTTTGGAACTGAATACTTACAATCTATCCTTTCAAAATGTGGTGTAAAAATACATAAGAGCACAAAACATATATCAAATGATAAGCAAGAAAATGCAATAAATGCTCCTATACAAAAAATATACTCTATTATTGGTCAAGAGATAGAAACAACTGAAATTGTTCAGATTCTAGAATCACTTGGTTTTAAAGTTAAAGTATCACACAATGAACTATTAAGTATCACTGTTCCACTATTTAGACATGATATTATAAATATAGCTGATATTACTGAAGAGATAGTACGAATTATTGGTATTGATAATATCAAATCTAAGCCATTAGTAATAGCTGAAGACAATAGGATAAATACTACTTCAAACTCATTAGTTAAAAAGAATAAGATTAGACAAAAAGCTATATCAAATGGTTTCTATGAAGCTATATCTTATGTGTTTAGCTCAAAAGAATCTTTAGAAAAGTATAATTTTCCAATTGTATCAACTAAAAAGGATATCACTAATCCAATCACTAAAGAACTTAATACATTTAGAACAACTTTACTTGTAAATATGATAGATGCAGTTAGTAACAACTATAAATATGGTTACTCAAAAGTAGCATTATTTGAAAATGGTGTAGTGTTTGATAAAAATAGAATAGAATCTAAAAAAATTGCATTTGTTCATAGCGGATTAAAAGAAGCCGAGGATATATCAAATCAAGCTAAACCAAAAACTATTGATTTATTTACATTTGCAAATAATGTATCAAATACAATTGGTAAGTTTGAACTAGAGCCTATGAGAACTCTAGATAATGCATTTATACATCCATATCAAAATGGACATATTATACAAAATGGTAAAAAAATTGGTTACTTAAGTAAATTACATCCTAGTGTAGCAAAAGATTTTGATATTGATGATACATTTATTGCTGAAATTGATTTTGATGCTATTAGTGATGAATTAGTACTGGCTACTGATATATCAAAATACCAATCATCTAAAAGAGATTTAAGTATTATTGCTCCAAAAGACCTAAAGTATAAACAAATTAAAAAATATATCAATACATTAAATATTAATGAGATTAAGCAATTCAATTTAATTGATATCTATAGTGATGAAAAACTAGGAGACAATGAAAGTCTTACAATACAATTTGTTCTTCAATCAAATAATAAGACTATGGAAGAAGCAGAGATAAATTCTATCACTGAGAGAATTTTAACTCAATTAAAAGATAAATTAAATATAGGTCTTAGGGAGTAATTATGCAAAGTTTAACTATTGAATCACTAAATAAACCATTTAATATCGTAATTGATAATATTGCTAGTGATAAATCTATATCTCATAGATGTGCTATGTTTAGTTTATTAAGTGATAAACCATCTACTATCAAGAACTTCTTAAGGGGTGAAGATACTATGGACTCATTAAAAATAGCAGCTAAATTAGGTGCAAGAATTGATGATAATGGTGAAACAATAGTTATAACACCTCCTGCTAAACTAAGTGAACCAGATGATGTTCTTGATTGTGGAAATGCTGGAACTGGTATGAGACTATATGCTGGTTTACTAGCTGGTATTGATGGTAGTTTTATCTTAACTGGAGACAAATACCTAAGAAGCAGACCAATGAAAAGGGTTACAAGCCCACTAAGAGATATTGGTGCAAAAATTGATGGTAGAGAAGATGGAAATAAGGCACCTTTACATATAAGAGGTGGAAAATTAAAATCATTTAAATACCACTCACCTATTGATTCTGCACAAGTTAAATCAGCTCTAATTCTAGCAGCACTCCAAAGTAATGAACCTAGCTATTATAAAGAGAATCTTCTAAGCCGTGACCATACAGAAAGAATGCTTAGTGGTATGGGTGTAGATATTAAAACACAAAATGATGGTTGGATTGAAATTAATCCAATTGATAAGCCACTTAAGCCACTTAATATTACTGTTCCTACTGATCCCTCAAGTGCATTCTTCTTTGCTGTAGCTGCTGCTATTACACCAAACTCAAAAGTGACTTTAAAAAATCTAACTTTAAATCCAACTAGAATTGAAGCTTATAAAGTTTTAGAAAAAATGGGCACAAAAATCACATATGTAGAACATGAAAATATTTATGAACCATTAGGAGATATTATTGTAGAACATCATGAACTAAATGGTGTAGAAGTAAGTGAAAATATTGCATGGTTAATAGATGAATTGCCAGCTTTATCGATTGCTATGTCTATTGCAAATGGAAAAAGTATAGTTAAAAATGCCCAAGAATTAAGAGTAAAAGAATCTGATAGAATCTCAGCTGTTGTAAATTCTCTTAGCTTATGTGGTGTAGAATTTAAAGAGTTTGAGGATGGCTATGAAATAAATGGTAATTCAGTATTAAAAAAAGCTACAATAAATTCACATGGTGATCATAGAATTGCAATGAGCTTTGCTATTGCTGGATTAATATGTGATATGAATATTGAAGATACACAATGTATTGAAACATCATTTCCTAACTTTACTCAAATTTTAGAATCATTAAGATAGAAACGAAGTAATTATGAAAGTAAAACTAGCTAGTCATTATGGTTTCTGCTTTGGTGTTAAAAGAGCGATTAAGATAGCTCAAGAGCATAAAAATTCTGCCACTATGGGTCCTCTTATTCATAATCAAAATGAAATCAATAGATTACAAAATAATTTTAATGTAGGTTTATATAATAATCTTGATGAAGTGAAGCAAGATGATACTGTAATTATTAGAACTCATGGTATTCCAAAAAATGATCTTAAAGCCTTAAAACAAAAAGATGCAAAAGTAATAAATGCAACTTGTCCATTTGTAACTACACCGCAACAAATTGTAAAAAAGATGTCTGAAGACAAATATTCAATAGTAATCTTTGGAGATGAAAACCACCCGGAGGTAAAGGGTGTAAAAAGTTATGGAGAAGATCAAAATGATGTTCATGTAATACTTACAGCTGACGAGCTTAATAACATAGTCTTCAAGCATGAAAAAATTGTAACAGTAGCTCAAACCACTAGAAAAAAAGAAATTTATCTTGAAATTGTTAATGATCTTATTTTAAAATATAAAGAAGTTAGAGTATTCAATACAATTTGTGATGCTACATTTGAAAATCAAGCAGCTACTAAAGAATTATCACAACAAGTAGATATTATGATTGTAATTGGTGGAAAAAACTCTTCA
>JADHTT010000075.1 GCA_016784825.1 Campylobacterales bacterium | reverse complement strand
AGGAGTTCGAATCTCCTAGGGGTCACCATATTTCTACGGTGCGGTTGTAGTTTAGTTGGTTAGAATGCCTGCCTGTCACGCAGGAGGTCGCGAGTTCGAGTCTCGTCAACCGCGCCACTTTTTTAAATAAAAATCACAATTAACAATTTTTACTATTACCACAATTATAAAAATAAATTATATGTTGTTACTAAAAGTATCATTTATCTTAAAAAATATAATATATACTCCATTAAATTTATTATTTAAGGATGGATTAATTTAAATATGTATAATCTAACATATCTTATTAGAATCAAAAGGACAAAAAATGACAAAATCAGAATTAATTGATGTAATGGCTGCAAATGCAGGACTATCTAAAAAAGATGCAGCTGCTGCATTAAATGCATTTACGGATGCTGTAACTGATACTTTAGCTAAAGGTGATAAATTAGCACTTATTGGATTTGGTACTTTTAGCACTTCACAAAGAGCTGCAAGAGAAGGTAGAAACCCATCAACTGGTGCTGCTATGAAAATTGCTGCTTCTACAGTTGCAAAATTTAAAGCTGGTGCAAAATTAAAAGACGCAGTTAATTAGTATTTTAACTGTATCATTGAAAAATGCTAAGGCAAAAATAGCCTTGGCATTTTTTATTCTTCAATTTTTGTAAAATGTAACTCTAATCCCTTAGATGTTGTTACAAATCCATTGATATTTATTTTTCCTTCATGTACCATTTTGTGATGTTTTTTACATAGAGGAATTAGATTAAATTTATGATTTTTATTGATATGACCAATGAAGCCTTTGTCATCGCTTTGATGTTGTTCTTGTATATGATGAACATCATCAACCTTGGCCCCACATATAGCACATGATGCAATATATAGATCCTTATTGTATGTGCTAGACTTTTTTGAGGATAATCTTTCAATAGTATTATAATCATCAGTAATACGCTTTCTAATAGCATTTGCTGTACTCAAAAACTCTTTATCCATATGTAATGATTTTGCAAACTCTAAACCATATATACTACTTCCACTCCCATGCTTTAGCTTTCTATCAAAAATTAACTTATCTTCATTGTCTTGATACATTACACTAAGATGTAAGCAGATTATATTTTTTAGTTTTTCTATCTCTTCTAGTTCAGGTAGTTGATGTAGATGTGTTGCAAATACAAATATAGACTTTAATGATGCAAGTTTTAATATTGCAGATGCAACGATACTAACACCACTCATTGTCTCTGTACTATGGCTAATTTCATCACCTAGAATTAAAGATTTATTTGTTGCTCTATTAAAAATATTTTTTAGATCTAGCATCTCAACAGCAAAAGATGATAATCCTTTACTTATATTATCAGCACCACTTATTCTAGTGAATATAGAATCAAATAGACAAAATCTCATTGATTGTGCAGGTACAAAAAAACCACTTTGAGCTAGTATTACACTAATTCCAATTGATTTCATAAGCGATGATTTACCACTACTATTAATACCATATAGTAAAACACCATGCATTTGGTTATCACTCATATTGTCATACTTACTATTTTTAATAATAATATTATCTTTGTATTTTTCTTTTGCTAAATTTAAATCACCTAATATAATATCATTTGGTACATATATACCTGTCTCTTGATTATTTTCAATAATAGGATGTCGTAGATCTACTAATTCTAAAAAGTTATTCTCAGATGTAGATTTAACGATTTTTGGCATCACATGATTATATTTTTTAGCAGTTTTTATATTTGATACTGTTAAATCAATTTGAGCAATAAAGTTACATATATCCAATAGCATTGTTGCATACTTTTGTTCATATAGTGTAATTTGTTCTTTGAAAATAGTTTTATTTAGTTCAACAATTTTTTTTAGGTTATGGACATATTTATCTGAGATTAATTCAGTGAGTTTATTTGAAATCTTAACATTTGTAGTTTGTACTTTTATATTGAAGTCTTTAAATATATAAAGTTCATCATCAATAATTAGGTGTGATTCCAGTAATTCTTCTTTTATTAAACTATACCTATTTTTAGTAAGCTGTATAAAAAATCCATCTTTATCTAGTCTATTGATATTTACAAAGTTGCCATCACTATTGGGTAGAAATTTTATAATATGTTTTTTAAATATATTTAATTTCTCTTCTAGAAGTTCATTTTCCTGTATTAGTTCATCTATAGTAGCATTAATATTTGATTTAAGCATATTGCATTCAAGATCTTTTAGCATATATTTACCACTAGTATCTAAATCAAATGTATTTTTAATTTGAGATATAAAAATTTCAATTTCATCACTAGTACATGGTGAGTTAAAAAATTTATAATTTTCCATAAATAATGCAATCTCTTTTACACTGATTAGTGAATCATATAGATAACTTAGTTCAAATGGATGTAGTCTATTTAGTTTTATTCTTCTTGTGAGTCTTTCAATATCATAAATATTAGCAAGATGATTTTCTATAGGAGTATGATAATCATATAACTCCTGAGATAGTTTATATCTTTTTAAAAGCTCTTTCTCATCTTTGATTGGATGTGTTAATCTTTCTTTTAGAAGTCGTCTTCCCATAGCCGTAGATGTATGATTAATAAGTTTTGCTATGCTACTTTGATTGTTTGATTCAAGTATATTAAGCTGTTCTAATGCATTATTTCCAAGATATACATATTTATTGACATCTAGTTTAATTGGATATGAAAGCTTTTGACATATTGTACTATCATGACTAATAATAAAATCAATTAATATGGCTAAACTTTCACTAGCCATTGAATATCGTTCCATATCAAGGTGTTCTATTGATGTTAATAATGATTGTATATTAAATACTGTTTTAAATAGATCATTTTGATAGTTTATCTTTGCTCTAAAATTATTAATATGATATGTTTTGTCTTTACACTCTAGATAGTTTATAATCTCATCTTGATTTATATCTTTTGATGCAAATGTTAAGATAATCTCATTTGTTTTATGCATATTCATATAATTAAATACTTCATCTAATGCAAAGCTTGGATCTTCACTTGTACCATATATTTCATTGTAGTAGCACTTACCAGTTGTTACATCTATTGCACTATATCCTACTAAATAATTATTCTTATTTTTATCAATAATAATTGATGTTGTGTTATTTTCATCTGCAGTTAATGTAAAATCGAAGTTTGTGCCTGGAGATATAATAGCTTCCAAAGTTCTTTTTACATTTGGTGGGATACCTTGCTGTTTAATTATTACTATTGTATATTTTTCTTCTGCTATAAGTCTTGATAGATGTTTTTCTAAAGAGATTGCTGGAACACCAGCCATAAGTGGATTTGATATTGAATTTTCTAAAATATTTTTATTTTTTCTTGTAAGTTGTATATTTAGAAGTGTAGCAATCTCTTTTGCTTTGCCTATTTTATTTTCATCGTTATCAACCTCATATACTTCAAAAAATGTCCCTATTTCCATAAGAACAATAGTGTTAGTACCATATTTTTCTTCAAATAATTGCTGTAGTTTAAAATAGCTTTTAGTGAGTAACTGATCTTTAGTTTCTAGTATCTCTTCTACTAAAGCTTTAATCACTTCATTACCCCTGTCCAGTCTCTAACATATGTTCGTTCTTCTTTTGTCAGTGATGCTTCATCGTGAAAATATATATAATCAGATGGTGGCATAGCAATATATACTGCTCTAAAAATTTCTTTAATTTTTTTCTCTTTTTCTTCTTGTGAATAATTTTCCCATACTGAAAAATTAAGCCATTTTCGACCATCTTCTACATGTGATGAGATACTCCATGACATAGGTGCTATTGAGCTGTACCATGGCCACTTTGTTTCGTTTGAATGACAATCGTAGCATGCTTTTTTAAATATTGTCATAATCTCTTTTGGAGCTTTAATTTCTAATTGAGTATCTACTGTTGGGTTATGCTTATTAATTTGAATAAGTTGAAGAGAGATAAAGAGAATAATAATTATAAAAAATACATTTCGCAAGTTAAATCCTAGTTGAAAAAAAGATCATACGGTCTTTTTAAGTTTTGTGCAAATTGTGCAATAGATATATTTCTACCATATCTACTAAACTCTTTACCATCTAAAAAAGTGATAATTGTAGGTATTGAGAAAATATGGTACTGTGCACATGTTTCTTTATAGTCTTCTGATTTAATCTCAATAAATTGTATTTTTGGAAATTGATTTTCTAATATCTCTTGTATTTTTGGTTTAAGTATTTTACATACAGAGCAATTTTCACCACTAAAATATACGACAATAGCATCTTGTGTAGAGATTGTATTATTCAGTTGTTCTAAGTACATCTATTTCCTTATGATATCGTAATAGTCTTTTGCTACAAAATTAAATAGTCCAGCTTGAAAACTATCTTTATTCTTAAGGCTAAAAAAGTTTATAACAATAGTATTATCTAGTGGATCATTATATTGTATTTGGCGAATATTTTTACCATTTAGCATTATCTTATATTTTGTATCATAGGCTATTGCTTCATAAATATTATTTTCAATATGTATAGCTTTTTCTAGTAGTTGATTTAAATTTAACATATCCTGAAGATTAGTAATGATAGCTTGTTCTAATTCAGGTTCTTCAATAACAAGATTATTTTTATTTATATATATGTTTTTAGTAGTTGGTGTTAGATATTTCCATAATATATTGTCATTATTATCTAAGTATATTTTACCTTTATATTTAATACTCTTTCCACTAGTATTTGTAACAGTTTGTATAAATTCAGCTTCAAATGGTTCAATGGTTAATGTATTGGCAAATGTTTGTGTTATAAGCGTTAAAAATATGAGTAATTTAATCACAAAAATCCTTATAATAATTTAATTATTATAACGAAAATAGAATAATAAAATAATATGGGCACCTCTAAAAACTAATACATTCATAGCTTTAGTATACTTTTTGATATATAAGGCTATGAGTTGAAGTCCTACTAGTAGGTAATACGAAACGATATAACGCAATATATTAAAAAGTATACAAAGCCTGCAAGGAAG
>JADHTT010000074.1 GCA_016784825.1 Campylobacterales bacterium | reverse complement strand
AAATGCGAATATATATTTTGCCAAAATTCCATCACTAAACACTAGCCCCTAAAACCTAATCACTACTTTAAAGCATCAGCTATTAGTTCAATAGGATTTTTAAAGATCACATCAGAATCTGTTCTTGCAAGAGAATCTGTAATTTGCATTCTACATGCACTACATTCAGCACTTACAACTTTGGCACCAGTATTATTTATCATAGCAGCTTTAGGTGCTCCTGCAGCTTTTGCAAATTTATAATTATTTGATTGCATTGTAACACCACCAAATCCACAACATTGATTTGGATCGCTCATCTCAGTAAGAACATAATTTTGTTTTAGAAGATTTCTAGGTTCCTCATGAATATTTTGCATTTTCTTAGCATGACATGGATCATGATATGTGATAAGATCATCAATTTTCTTACCATTTGTTTTTAATAATTTTTTTAATTGTGTATTATTCTCAAGCCATTTCGTTGCCATAAAGACTTTAGGTGCAATTTTAGCTGCTCTTTCTTTCCACTCTGGCTGATCATGAAGAAAGTGAACCCAGTCAATATTTATCATTGCACTACAAGTAGCTTCAGGGATGATAATAGCATCAACATCATCAATAAATGTCTCAAAATATTCAATGTTTTTCTTTACTAGGTAATCAACAGTATCAAAGTCTCCTGTAAAGTAAGCAGGTGCACCACAACAAAGTTGTTTTTTAGGGATAAAAGTATCAATCTCAAGCTTTTTTAGAATCTTTAATAGTGACTTACCAATATTAGTATAGGCATAGTTTCCCATACATCCTATAAAAATTGCTACTTTAGCTATTGGTTTGTCTACATATATATTTTCTGGATGTTCATTTAAAAATGATTTACGATCAGCAAAAGGTAATGTTCTATCTTTGATCATTTCAATAGGTAGGTTTAATCTTAGTTTAGCACTTTGTGCTTTGTCATTTATCTTAAGACCACATGTTTGGAATACCCAACCAAGTTTCGCCATTAAGTCCATAATTTTTCTATGTCTAAGTAAAAAGAAGAAGGCTCTTTTGTACCATGCTAAACCAAATTGCTTTCTTATGTCATTTCTTACTTGTTCAATAATTATATCTGTAGGTAAATCATTTGGACACTCTTCTACACAAGATGTACATAAAAAGCAACTTTCAAAGATTTCTTTTGTTGTCTTGTCAAGTTCAAGCTGATCTCTTTTATACGCACCAAGTAGATCAATAAAACCTCTTGGGCTAGTAGTCTCATCATGACTTATCTCAAAGATTGGACATACTGATTTACACTTACCACATTTAATACAATTATCACTAATTTCTGTAAAATCAAATTTATTATTTTCTATCATTTATACTGCTTATATTGTTTTAGAAAATCTTCTCTTATCTTCTGGTATATTATGTAAATATGCATCAAAAGGCATAGAGATATTTCTAATTAACATAGCCCCAGTACTGTTTGCTCTTATATGATTGTCATCAATTGTTATTAGTTCTGCTTCTTTAAACTCTTGTAGCATATCTATGGCATCTTTAAAGTACTCATTGAAGTTAATATCAAACTTTGCTTCAACTCTTTTGATATCGAGTGAGAAGTTTGACATCAATTCCATAATTACATATTGTCTTAAAATATCATCATCATTTAGAGAGAATCCTTTAAATACTGGTAATCTACCTGCATCTATAGCTTCTTCATAAGATGCTAAGTCTTTGAAGTTTTGAACATAATAATCAACCCCATCACCAATAGACGTAACACCTATTCCTATAAGGTCTGCACCACCTTTAGTAGTATATCCTTGGAAGTTTCTATGTAATTCACCTTTTTCGATTGCCTTAAATAATTCATCTTCAGGCTTTGCAAAGTGGTCCATACCAACCATTTTATAATTATGACCTTCAAAGAATGCAATAGTATCTTTTAATATTTCAAGCTTTGTTGATGGTGGTGCAAATGTACTTTCGTCAAATTTTCTTTGAGTCTTCATCATCCATGGTACATGTGCATAGTTAAATACAGCTAGTCTATCAGGATTTAATGTAATAATTTGTTCAATTGTTTTTCTAAATGTCTCTTTTGTTTGATGTGGTAGTCCATAGATTAAGTCTATGTTTATTGAATTAATACCTGCATCTCTTGCAATTTTTACTACATTTGCTGTTTGTTCAAGAGGTTGAATTCTATGAATAGTTTTTTGTACTTGAGGATCTAAATCTTGAACACCAAAACTTAGACGATTACAACCTGCTTCTTTAAGTGCATCCATATGTCCTTGTTCAAAAAATCTTGGATCAACTTCACAGCTTATTTCAGCATCCAATGAAAAGTTTGGGAATGTATCTTTAATAGAATCAAGTACCTCTTTTAATTGACTTGGAGAAAGAAAAGTTGGTGTACCTCCACCAAAATGCATTTGTGTAACTGTTCTAGAAGTATCTAGATGCTTTGCTAAAATAGTTAGTTCTTTTTTTAAGTATTCAATATATTTTACTTTTTTATCTTCTTTACTTGTAAATATTACATTACATCCACAGAAATAACATGCACTTCTACAAAATGGAACATGGATATAAAGTGAAAGAGGACGATCTTTCGATTGGCTTTTGAATTTATTTATTAAATCTTCTTCTGTAAAATTTTCATTAAATTCAGGTGCAGTAGGGTAGCTCGTATATCTAGGTCCTGGTTTTGAGTATTTCTCAAATTTTGTAAAGTCAATCATTTAATTTTCATCCCTTTTAGAATCTAGCCAAACCATAATGGCTTTTTGTGCATGTAGTCTATTTTCAGCTTCACTAAATATAGTCTCACTATTTTCTTCAAAAACCTCTTCACTTACTTCTAAATCTCTATAAGCAGGAAGACAATGTAGAAATATAGCATCTTTTGAAGCATATGACATTAGATCTTTGTCGACAATAAATCCATCAAAGTCTTTTAGTCTTTGAGCTTTTTCTTCCTCTTGACCCATAGAAACCCATGTATCTGTAGTAATAACAGTACAATTTTTTACAGCTTCTTTTGGATCATTAGTAACTGTGATATTTGCACCACTAACTTTTGCAAATTCTAATGCTTGATCTAAAACGTTTTGATCTACTTCATATCCTTTTGGTGTCGCAATATTTAAATCAAAGCCAAGTTTAGAAGCTAGCATAAGCCAAGAGTGAGTCATATTGTTTCCATCACCAATATATGCAGCTTTTATATTATTTTCTAATCCATGCTCAATAATAGTTAAGTAATCTGCCATAAGCTGTACTGGATGATACATATCAGTAAGACCATTTATAACTGGTACTTTTGAATATGAAGCAAACTCTTCAAGCTCTTTTTGTGAATCATTTCTAATCATAATCATATCAACCATTCTACTTATTACACGGCTTGTATCTGAAATAGGTTCACCACGTCCAAGTTGAATATCATTTGAAGATAAAAACAATCCTACACCACCTAATTGATATATTCCTGTTTCAAAGCTAACTCTTGTACGAGTACTACTTTTTTCAAATATCATACCAAGTGTTTGATGCGACATATATGGTTTAAATATCTTTGATTTTGTTTCTTTTTTGATTTGAATTGCTAGTTTTGTTATCTCAAGAATCTCTTCTTTTGAAAAATTGGCTAAAGTTAAAAAGTGTCTCATTAATTAATTTCCTTGTAAAAGCTTACAAGCTTCTTTTGCATGATATGTAATAATAATATTTGCACCAGCTCTTTTCATAGATACTAGTTTTTCCATCATCACTTTTTCATAGTCAATTAGTCCATGTTTTCCTGCTAATTTAAGCATAGCGTATTCACCAGATACATTATAAGCAGCAATTGGTAAGTTTGTATTGTTTCTAATATCTCTAATAGTATCTAAAAAACTTAATGCAGGTTTTACCATAAGTATATCAGCACCTTGTCTTTCGTCTTCAAGTGATTCTTCAATAGCTTCAAGTCTATTTCCTACATCCATTTGGTATGTTCTTCTATCTCCAAAACTAGGAGTTGATTGGGCCACATCTCTAAATGGTCCATAGAATGCACTTGCAAATTTTGTAGAATAAGACATAATAGGAAGATTTACAAATCCTTCTTTATCTAGTGCTTCTCGTAAAACTTCGATAATACCATCCATCATACCACTTGGAGCTATCATATTGGCACCTGCTTTTGCATGTACAATAGCTTGTTGTGCTGATATTTCTAAAGTTGCATCATTATCTACACTTTGTGTTTTTGGATCCATAATTCCACAGTGACCATGGTCTGTATATTCACAGAAGCATAGATCAGTAGCAATATACATATTTGGATATTTTTCTTTAATAGCTTTAATAGTTCTTGATATGATTGAATTAGTGCATAAACATTCACTACCTACACTATCTTTTACATCAGGTATAGCAAATAAAATAACTGTATTTAGTCCAAGTTCTTGAATTTGTCCACACTCTTTTACAATTTCATCAATAGACATTTGAAAAACACCAGGCATAGATGATACTTCGTCTTTGATATTTTCACCTTCTTTGACAAAAAGTGGATACATGAAATCGTTTGGTGTAAGTATAGTTTCTCTTACTAAACTTCTTATAGTTTCATTGGTTCTTAATCTTCTAAATCTCTTAAACATTTTGTTTGCCTTTATTTGCTAAAATATTCGATATATTAACAAATTAAGGGTTAAAGACTTATGATAGAAAACATCAAGCTAAATATCGAAGTATCTAATGTAGCAAAATTACCAACAACACATGGTGATTTTTTAATTCAATCTTTTAAAGAGGGGATCAAAGAACATTTAGTGATATTTACAGAAAATCTTGATGAAGTTCCAAAGGTTAGAATTCATAGTGAATGTTTAACAGGAGATGCAATAGGGAGTATTAAGTGTGATTGTCAAGCACAGCTAAATCACGCACTTGACTTTATAAATGAGCATAATGGTATGGTTATATATTTACGACAAGAGGGGCGTGATATAGGACTATTAAATAAAGTTAATGCCTATGCGTTACAAGATACAGGCCTTGATACTGTTGAAGCAAATCATCAGCTTGGATTTGCAGATGATGAA
>JADHTT010000073.1 GCA_016784825.1 Campylobacterales bacterium | reverse complement strand
AGATAGGTTTAATTGCGTGCTGAGGAATAAAGTCCTCTTTTGTAAACAGTTTAGCACCATCAGCTAAAATCTGTAACAGTCCAAATGGACCTACATGCATAGGTCCTGGTCGTCTTTGCATAAATGCAAGTACTTTTCTTTCTATATATGTTGTAAACCCTGCTAGTGCTGAGAACACTGATAAGATTACTACAACTTTAATTATTGTTTCTATAAGATAGCTATCCATATTTTACACCTTCTTTATATTTGCTACATTAAATCTATATCCATCAAATAGACTACAAGTAGGTACATTTTTCTCAAATGTACTTACATAAGCTATATTTCCTGATATATGTTTATCTAAGACTACTGGTAATTTAATTGTTTGTCCATTTGCACTAATCTCAACCTCATCTCCTTCAGATAACTCTAAAGATTCTAATTGACTTTCCGATGCATAATATGCTGTTTTATGCTCCAGTAATCTTGATTTGGCAGTAAACTCATTAAATTGATCAATAGGGTTTGCCTTGTAGATAAGTGTACCTTCAAGTTTAGATTTAGATTCATTAATTTGTGCTACATCATCAGATACATCTACTGCATTCGATGAAAGTACATATCCTCTATATTCTTTTTGATCATTTCCAAAGTGATTATCTAAATCATCAAATTTGATTGATTGATACCCTTTTGAAGTTGGTAACTCTTCTGTATAATCAATTGTATACTGATTCTCTAATCCAAGTGCATTAGCAATATCATTTAATGTATAACCATTATATTTCATTGCTGCATTTGTAGGCACAACTCTTTTATTGGCATTTGTAAATGTACCCTCTTGCTGATTTAGTGCTGGCATATCTAGATCACCATCACCAAGTGCAGAGATTTCGAAATTGGCTTTCTTATTGTATCCAACTACATTTGATCCAACTTCGCTATCAAGCTCACAAATTAAACTTACACCTAATGTATTTGTTCTAGTTGGAATGATTGTTACACTAAATGATGTGTATCTATCAATTAAACCACAAAGTTTCGCAAGATTAGCACTATTTGGATTTTCAATTAAATCCTCACCTACTACTAATGCGTATGTGTCTTTTTTAGCAAGCATATCTTCAATTGTTTCTAAAAGAGCCTCATTAGAACCCATCATATCTAGCAGTTTTGTATAAACATACTCTAGCTCTTTAGATACTTTTTTAGGTACCATCTTAGATACTTCTTTTTCTTCTCCAGTCTCTTCATCTTTTACTAATTCTGTAACTTTTTCTTTAATAGTCTCTTGAACTGTTTTTGTTCTAGTTTCTCTTAAAGATTCTAAGTAAGAAGATATATCAGCTGGTAAATCTTTTCCAAATTGATCAAGTATAAAATATAATACAGCTTCTTCAGATAATGGTAATGTTTCAATAGTTTCTATTGTTTTACCTTTTTTACCAAATTGCTCTACTACTGGATCAGCTACTGGGTGAAAATATAATCCAGCACCCTTATTTAATGTTAATGCATTATTAAATGCATATCTTACATTTGGTGCATCATTTTTAAGCATAGAACCTACACTAATAATAAAGTTAGCATCATGTATATCATTAATACTTCCACTATAAAGTGAACTACCAGATGTTGTAGAATAATGCTTCAGGAAGTTTTGGAATCTTAATGCATCATTATTAACTAATTTAACACCTAACTTCTCTTTTATCTTTTGAAGTATCAATGCTTCTTCATTTGTAATATATGAACCAAATTTAATTGTATCTGCATTTTTTAATGCTTCAACAGCTTTTTGGAATGCTTGCTCATCTTTTGATTCAACCTTATTTTCAAAGTCATATCCAAATCTTGCAGCTCCACTTAAAGATGAATAATGTGATTCATTTGTCACTCTATAAATCTTCTTTTCTTGTGAATTATCAATACAATCATGTTTTAACTCATAATACATATGTGAACAATCAGAACTATGAGGATTTGCAGCTGGAACTTTAGTTAATTCCCATGCATTTGATTTATATTGGAAGTCTGAACTTGCCATAGCTCCAACTGGGCATACTGCAATACACTCACCACAATCTGTACATTTATCTTCATCAAATCCTATTAAAGACTTATTTAGTTTATTCCACATTGCATAAGCATCTTTAGGCATAGTATCTTTAAATGACTTATCTAATGCATCAGCACCTCTTTTCACTGTACTTAATGCATTAGATCCAATCATATCTTTACAAATAGTTACACATTTTTCACAAACAATACATAAACCTGGGTCATATTTCATAACTCCCCAGTTTTGAGCAGGTCTTGATACATCTCTTACTGCATAATCTTGCTTATGTAAGTTCATATATTTAGTATAATCTTGAAGTTCACATTCTCCTGATTTATCACATACTCCACATTGAAGAGGATGATTTACATCATAAACCTCCATAATTGCTTCACGTTCTTTTTCAATATTATCAGTTGTAGTCTCAACTACCATTCCATCTTTAACTTTAGCATTACATGAATATACTTGCTTCCCATCTGCTTCAACTAGACATACTCTACAGGCAAGTGTAGGGCTACATCTCGTTGTATAACATAGTGCAGGAACAAAAATATCATTTGCACGAGCTACATTAAGGATAAATTCACCATCTTTTGCTTGACACTGATTACCATCTATTTTTACATTAATTATTTCAGCCATTATGAATCCACCTTTTCAATTTTAACTTGTTTAAATCTATATTTTAAGGATATCGAATCAGCACTTAATCCATTGTCAAATGTTGGATATAGCGCAATTGTACCTTTTATTGTGGTATCAATTTTAAACATTCTTGTTGTTGTGTTTCCATCACAAGTTATATTTACTAAATCTCCTGCTTGAATCTTTGCTGCTTGCGCAAATGATGCACTACCTCTAAGGTGTGTATCTGCTTTCAGCCAAGGTGATCTTGCTGTAGATTTATTAAACTGATGCAATGGTTCACATCTATATATAACTGTGCCATTATAAGCTTTAATCTCTTCTATTTCATCTACTGTATTATCTAAAGCAACATTCTGATTCTCTAAAAAATATCCTCTTTTATCGATACCATGATTTGTAAAACCATTATCTAAATCATCAAATACTTTTTTATTAAATCCAGCATCAACTGGTAATTTTGATGTATAGTTAATTGTATATTCATTATTTTCATTAAGTACTGCATTAGCAATATCATTTAAACAATAACCATCAAAACCTAAAGCAACATTTGAATTGATTAGTTGTTTATCCACACTAACAAATGTACCCTCTTGCTGATTTAGTGCTGGCATATCCAAATCACCATTACCATCGTTACTCATGATAAAGTCTGCAGCTTCGTTATATCCAACTGTTTTACCATCATATTGTTCATCTAAATCACAAATTAGGTTTACACCAAGCGTATTTGTTTGTGATGGTACAATAACAACTTTGAAGTCAGTATATTTATCTATAAATCCTACTAATTTACCCATATTTTTTGATCGAGAATGACCAAATAAATCTGTACCTATTATTAAAGTTTTATTTTGTTTTTTAATAAGCTTTTTATTTATTGCTTCAAGCTCTTCTTCACCAACACTTGATTCACCACTTAAGTATCCAATATCCAAATCTTCAATGAATGATTTTAATTCTTTATTACTAGTGTCTTTAATTAAATATGAACATAGCATAGCTAAAACTGCTTCTTCACTTCCTGCTTCATATTTAATAAATTGAGTATATTTAGTCTTTAATGCATCATCATCCATTGGGTGCATATATATAAATTGAGCTCTTTGCTTCTTAGTCGCTATATTTATATTGTATTTTATACCTGGATTATCTCTACTAATTCTAGATCCAAGCATAATAATTGCATCAGATGCTTTAATATCCTTAGAGTCTGCACTGTAAAGTTTTTTGCCAACTATACTTGAATATCCATTCATAAACTGACCATAATTATATGCATCTTCATTAATTAATTTAACACCAAGCTCATTTTTAAGCTTCTGAAGAATAAATGCTTCTTCATTTGTAATATATGAATTGAATTTAATTGCATTAGTAGATTTAATAGCTTCAACTGCATTATCAAATGCCACTTGATCTTTACCACTATTTTTGTTTTCAAAATTAAATCCAAATCTTCCAGCACCACATAAAGATGAGAATTCAAAATCATTTTTTACTCTCATAATTTGTGTATTTTGTTCAAATGCACCATCTCTAATAGTTTTTACATCATAAGTTAATGAACAACCACTACTACAATGCGCACATGATGAAGGTATTTGTGTTGATTCCCATGCATTAGCACTATATTTATAGTCTGTAGAAGCAAGCGCTCCCACAGGACATACTGATATACAATCACCACATTGTTCACATCTACTCATCTTAATATCAATTGTAGATTTATAACCACCAGGCTTTATATAAAGTGCAGCTGTTCCTATTACTTCATTACAAGTATGAACACATTTTTCACACATTATACATAAAGAAGGGTCGTAGCTTAGCACACCCCATTTTTTTTGTTTTCTTGGCATATCTTTTGTTGTAAACTCTTGTGAATCAACTTTAAATTCAATATTCTTATCTTGAAGATCACATTCGCCTGATTTATCACACACTCCACATTGCAATGGATGGTTTACATCATATAGTTTCATAATGTTTTGTCTATGTCTAAATAGCTCATCATTATGTGTTGTAATTACTGCACCATCTACGGCTTTTTCTTGACAAGATAAAATTTCCCCATCTACACCTTCAACATCAACTACACACATTCTACAGCTTGCAATTGGTGCTACTTTTGTAAGATAACACATTGTTGGTATATAAATATCATTTTCTCTAGCAATCTCTAGGATTGTCTGACCGTAAATACCACTACATGATTTACCATCAATAGTAACATTTACTACTTTTCCTCTATGTATTATTCGTTCACTCATACTGACACCATCCCAATATAATAACATCTCATACATCTTTCAGCTTCAGCTTGAGCTTCAGCAGCTGTAAATCCAAGATTAACTTCCATATTGTTGTCTTTTCGTACTTCAGTAGCAAGTTTTTCACTATGCTCTCTTG
>JADHTT010000072.1 GCA_016784825.1 Campylobacterales bacterium | reverse complement strand
AATGCCAAGTATTGGTAAATATGTAGGATTCTTCACAAAATTATTATTTGGATTTGGTGTAGCATTTGAATTGCCTGTAATTACATTTTTCCTTGCAACTATTGGAATGGTAACAGATAAATCTCTAAAAGACTTTTTTAGATATGCTATTGTATTAATTTTTATCCTTTCAGCGCTATTAACTCCACCTGATGTATTAACTCAATTTTTGATGTCTGGTCCATTAATTATCCTTTATGGTATATCTATTATGATTGCTAAAGCTGTAAACCCTTATAAAGAAGAGGATGATGAAAGTGATGAAGAGGAAGAAAATTAATTCTTTAGACCCTACTCAAACTAATAGCTATGACTTTACACTACCAAGTAATCTCATAGCTAATCATCCAGTATCACCTGCTGACCATGCAAAGCTTTTAATATATAATCGTCAAACTAATACTATTATTCATGAGACATTTAAAAATATAATCAAATATTTACCAGATAATACATCTATATTTCTCAATGATACTAAAGTAATAAAAGCAAGAGTCTTTGGTAAAAAGGATACTGGTGGTAAGGTTGAATTACTTTTAAATAAGCCATTAGCAAATGACACTTATTCTGTATATATCAAAGGAAAAGTACATGTAGATACTATACTATATTTTGATCAAGGACTTAAAGCAAAAGTTGTTGAGTTAGTTGAACATGATGGTAGTAGGGTAGTTAAATTTTCAAAAGATAATAAAACAATTTTATTTGAAGAGTTAGTTAATACTCTTAATGATATTGGTCATATGCCTTTGCCTGTATATATCAATAGAGAAGATGAAAAGTCTGATGAGAAAGATTATCAAACATTATTTGCTAAAACCTATGGTGCTGTAGCAGCTCCAACTGCTTCTTTACATTTTACACCTGAACTATTACAAGAGTTAGATGATAAATTTGATATTAATTATCTTACACTTCATGTAGGAGCTGGTACATTTAAGCCAGTTGATGTAGAAGATATAGCAAAGCATAATATGCATAGTGAATATTTTAATATATCTAGCACTACTAAAGACGCTTTAGATGATACCAAAACAATGAAAATGGCTGTAGGTACAACTGCAACAAGAACTTTAGAGTATTTTTCTAGAACAAATCTTCTAAGTGGTGAATGTGATCTATTTTTGAATCCAAATAATAAACCTCAATTAGTTGATATATTATTGACAAACTTTCACCTTCCGAAGTCTACACTTATTATGCTAGTGGCATCTTTTGTGGGTTTAGAAAAGACACTAGAATTATATGATGAAGCAATCAAAAATGATTATCGTTTTTATTCATATGGTGATGCAATGTTAATAATATAAGGGAATTTAAATATGTCAAATATCTATATACTAAGTGATAAAAAGGTTAAAGGTGCAATAAATTTACCTGTATTTGAAATAGAATTTATACCTCAAGATATAAATCTAAAAGTATATGATGCAATTATTTTTACTTCTAAAAATGGTATTTATTCAATTGATAGTTTTAATCAAGATTGGAAAGATATACCGTCATATGCAATAGCACCTCTTACAGCTGATGTAATCAAAGAATATGGTGGAAAGCTAGTTTATACTTCATCTCAATCTTATGGTGATGACTTTGCACAAGAGTTAATACCTATATTAAAAGATAAAAAAGCAATATTTTTACGAGCACAAAAAGTTATCTCAAATTTGGATGGTATATTAAAAGATGCTGATATTGATTTAGTAGATATAGCAATATATAAAACTGTAATCAAAAAATCAATTGATAAGTCACTACAGCCACCAAAAGGTTCTACTATTATATTTTCATCACCATCTACTATTGATGGTTTTTTCACACATTTTACTTGGGATGATAGCTATAAAGCAGTTGCTATTGGTAGAGTAACTGCAGCACATTTACCAAATGAAATTGATTGTAAAGTTGCACCTAAGCCATCACTATCTGGATGTGTTGAATTTGCTAGTAATTTATAAATCCATTAGTAAAGTTTAGTTAAAATATACTTGCTAAGTGGTTCGGGATTCCTAAATAATTCGGGTCCGATACAGTTTTTTTGTCAAAAATGTTCTATTGTGGTGTGCAGCGCTTGAATTAGATGCTCCTAAAACAATATTCTTATGACAGTTGTTGGCTTTTGTGGGCCACCTTATTAGTTAACGGCCACTTGGTATTTACTATTTATTAAGTTCTATATTTTAGAATTTAATAAATAACAAATAATTAAGGATTTTTATGAATATTTTAATACTAGGTTCAGGCGGACGAGAGTATTCTATTGGTTTAGCAATATCAAAAGAGGAAGAATCTCATGATATTACTTTTTGTCCAGGTAATGGTGCAACTGATCAAATTGGTTCAAATATCAATATAAAAGATTATAATGAATTAGCACAGTGGGCAAAAGACAACAGTATTGATCTTACTATTGTAGGACCTGAAGCTCCACTTGTAGATGGTGTTGTAGATATCTTTAAAGATAATGGTTTGACTATATTTGGACCATCTGCTAAAGCAGCACAGCTTGAAGGTTCTAAGGTATATATGAAAAATATACTTAAGAAATATAATATTCCTACAGCTGCATTTATAGAAACACAATCACAAGATGAAGCTAATAACTTTATTGATACTATGACAAAAACTCCTATTGTTGTAAAAGCAGATGGTCTTTGTGGTGGTAAAGGTGTAATTATTGCTACATCTAAAGAAGAAGCAAAAGATGCAGTTAGAGATATGCTAAGTGGTGAAAGCTTTGGAGATGCAGGAAATGCTGTAATTGTTGAAGAATATTTAGATGGATATGAATTATCTATTTTTGCTATTTGTGATGGTGATAACTATGTAGTATTACCAGCTGCACAAGATCATAAGAGAATAGGGGATGGAGATACTGGACCAAATACTGGTGGTATGGGTGCTTATGCTCCAACTCCACTTGTAAATGATGATATCTATCAAAAAGTTGAAGATAGAGTAATTAAACCAACTTTAGAGGGTATGAAACAAGAAGGTGCTCCATTTGAAGGTGTATTATTTATTGGTGTTATGGTAGTTGATGGTGAACCAATTATACTTGAATATAATGTACGATTTGGAGATCCTGAATGTGAAATCATGATGCCTTTAATGGAATCTGATGTATCTGAACTGTTTTATAAGGGTGCTACAAAACAACTACACAACTTTGACCTAAAGATGAAGGATCAGTATGGAGTTGCAGTAGTGATGGCAAGTCAAAACTATCCATACGGTTCAAGCCCAGCGGCAGAAATTATTGTAGATGATATCCATGATGAAGATATTTTAAATAATACTCATATATCATATGCTGGTGTATCAAAAGAAGATGATAAGCTATTTGCTACAGGTGGAAGAGTACTTTTATGTGTAGGTTTTGGTGATGATATTAGATCAGCAAGAGATAGAGCATACGCTTTATGTGGTCAAGTACATTTTGCAGGTAAGAAAATTAGAACTGATATCGCTTATCAGGCACTAAACTAAGGAAAATATTTGGATCACAATATTGATATAGATAAACTTGAGTTAGCAAATACAAGAGATAGAGCAACTGCATTTATTATAGATGATTTATTGATTACATTTGTAGCATTAATTATGTTATGGGATCAAATAGCAGCTACAAATGGTGAATTTATAGATGTATTGACATTATTAAATGGTGCATTTTTACAAATTGTTTTAATGAAGCTAGCATATCAAACATTCTTTATTTGGTATTATGGTGCAACTATTGGAAAATCTATTAAAAAACTAAGAGTAATTGATTTTAATAATTTTGGTAGAGTTTCATTTATGCAGGCATTAGTTAGATCATCTGGTAGAATTATCAGTGAATCATTTTTCTACATAGGATTCTTGATTGCATTTTACACTGATAGTAAACAAACATTTCATGATAAACTAGGGAAGACTTTAGTTGTTAATGCTTAGATTTTTATTTTTATTTGGACTATTCTTTACGCTAAGTGGTTTTGCTAAAGATATTAGCAATAAGGAAAATGTTCAAATATTAGCTAAAAATTTAAATCATAAAGGGGATATAGTACGAGCATCTGGGGATGTTTTAGTATTCTCTCCTAGCTATTATATTACAGCTAAAGAACTTATTTATAATAAAAAGAATAAAACTCTTGAACTTTTTAATAATGTAAATATACTTAAAGATAATAAGCTTTTATCTGTCACAGATTATGCTTTCATAGATTTTAAAAATGATACAAGTTTAAATAAGCCTATTTTAATGCTAGACAAAGAGACAAATCTTTGGATTAATGCTGCTCAATCAAGGCAAGAACAAACTTTACATTCTTTTGATTCAGCTACATTATCTAGTTGTGATTGTGATTCTCCATTTTGGAGTATAGGTTTTAGCTCAGGTGATTATGATACAGAAGAAAAATGGGTAAATACATATAACTCTAGACTTTATGTAGGTCCTGTACCAATTTTTTATACACCTTGGTTTGGATTCTCTACAGACAATCAACGAAGGAGTGGTTTATTGCAACCTACAGTAGGTTATGATAAATCAGAAGGTTTATTATATACACAGCCTATATTTATTGCGCCAAAAGCAAATTGGGATATAGAATTCACTCCGCAAATTAGAGCAAGAAGAGGTTCTGGACTATATGCTAATTTTAGATATAAAGATACAGCAAATTCATATTTACAATTAAAAACTGGATACTTTAAAGAAAAAAGTGACTTCAAAGATGAAAATAATATTGAAAATATTTCCCATTATGGTTTTGATTTAGATTATTATAATACTAAACTATTAGCAAAAGGCGATAATCAAGATGGTTTATTAATAAAGTTAAGTGGATTAAATGACATAGGATATAGAAGTTTAGAAAATACATCTGACTCTATATATAATATTTCAAATAATATCATTACATCTGAAATAGATTATTTTTATAATACAAATAAATACTTTGGATATACAGAGTTTAAATACTTTAAAGATGTTAGTGCTGATGCCAATCAAGATAGCATACTTCAGCAATTACCCAAAATTAAACTTCATAGCTATTCAAAAGAAATAAAAAATACTGGAATACTTTATTCTGCTGATTTAACATATGTTAATTACACAGCTAATAGTGGTGTAGATGCTAATCGAGCTGATTTTAG
>JADHTT010000071.1 GCA_016784825.1 Campylobacterales bacterium | reverse complement strand
ATTGGATTATATCATGACACAAATAGAATTATTTCAAAAATTATTACAATTTAAATCAATCACACCAAATGATGATGGTGCATTTGACTTTATCACCTCTTATTTAGGTGATGAGTGGACTTGCATTGAATTAGATTTTCACGATGTAAAAAATAGATTTTATTATAAAAAATTTAATGACACTAAGCAACATTTATGTTTTGCTGGTCATATTGATGTAGTACCTCCAGGTAATGGGTGGAGTGTTGATCCATTTGCCGCAAAAGAGGAAGATGGAATTATTATAGCTCGTGGTACACAAGATATGAAAAGTGGAGTCGCTGCATATCTATATGCCTGTAAACATGCTCAAAATTTTGATGGTACATTGTCTATTTTAATGACATCAGATGAAGAGGGTGATGCTATAAATGGTACAGTAAAAGTCTTAGAATATTTAAAAGATAAAGCTTTTCTACCTGACTTTGCAGTCGTAGCTGAGCCTACATGTGAAGATGTATTTGGTGATGCTATTAAAGTTGGTCGTCGTGGAAGTATTAATGGTTATCTTACAATTAAAGGTAAGCAAGGACATGCTGCATATCCAGAGAAAGCTATTAATCCAGTACATCAAATAGCACCCTTACTATCAACAATAGCAGGTATAAATCTTGATAATGGTGATGAGTATTTCTCTCCAAGTCAGTTAATCATTACAGATATTAGAGGTGGTATGGAGGTTACAAATGTAACACCAAATGAACTTAAATTAATGTTTAATGTTCGTAACTCAACTAAGACTACACAAGTAGAGATTCAAACTCTAATTGATAATACATTTGATTGTCTTGAGTACAATTTTCATATGACACAAGGATCTTATCCTTTTATGACAAATAAGTCATCTAAAATAGTTACAAAATTATCTCAAATAATTAAAGATACAATTAATATTGACACTAAACATTCTACAGCAGGTGGAACTAGTGATGCTAGATTTTTTGGTCAGTATAATGTAGAGACTGTTGAATTTGGTGTAATTAATGACACTATACATTCAATTGATGAAAGAACATCTGTAAAAGAGGTTCAAGACCTTACAAATATATTTATTAACCTCATTAAAGAGTTCTAAAAGACATTTTAACCAAAAATTAAGCTTAAATTAAATATAATTCGCGTTCACACTTAACCATTAAAGAAGTTTTTATAGATTTTTCTATTAAAGATTTATAAAAAGTTGGTAGATATTAAATATATTTGCCTGTTGAGTTGAAAATATAATATGAAGGATAGCTACATGAAAGTAAGAGCTTCAGTTAAAAAAATGTGCGATAAATGTAAGATCGTAAAAAGAAGAGGAATCGTAAGAGTAATTTGCGAAACTAAAAAACATAAACAAAGACAAGGATAAGCAAGCATGGCAAGAATTGCAGGTACAGACTTACCAAATAAAAAAAGAATGGAATATGCATTAACTTATATCTACGGTATAGGTTTACACACTTCAAGATTAATTCTTAAAGCTGTAGATATTGATTTTGATAAAAGAGTTCACGAATTAACTGAAGATGACGTTGCAGCAATCAGAAATGAGATTCAAGCAAACTACATCGTAGAGGGTGATCTTAGAAAACAAACTGCTATGGATATAAAAGCACTTATGGAATTAGGTTCATACAGAGGTTTAAGACATAGAGCAGGTTTACCTTGTAGAGGGCAAAAGACAAAAACTAATGCCAGAACAAGAAAAGGTAAAAAGAAAACTGTTGGCGCAGCATAAGGAATAATAGATGGCAAAAAGAAAAGTAACTAGAAAAAAAGTAGCTAAGAAAAATATTGCTGACGGTGTTGTACATATCGCTGCAACATTTAACAATACTATGGTAACAGTAACAGACAATGCTGGTAATGCAATTTCATGGTCAAGTGCTGGAAACTTAGGATTCAAAGGTAGTAAAAAATCTACTCCTTTTGCTGCAACTGCTGCAGTTGAAGATGCAATGGCAAAAGCTAAAGAGCAAGGTATCAAAAATGTTGGAATTAAAATCCAAGGACCTGGTTCTGGTAGAGACACTGCAGTAAAATCTGTAGGTGCAATTGAAGGTATCACTGTTAAATGGTTTAAAGATGTAACTCCTTTACCACACAATGGTTGTAGACCTCCTAAAAGAAGAAGAGTGTAAGGGGCAAACATGGCAAGATATACAGGACCTGTTGAAAGATTAGAAAGAAGACTTAATGCTGACCTTGGATTAAAAGGTGAGAGAAGACTTAACGGAAAAAGTGCTTTAGAAAAAAGACCATATGCTCCAGGGCAACATGGACAAAGAAGAACAAAACTATCTGAGTATGGTATGCAACTTCAAGAAAAGCAAAAAGCTAAATTTATGTATGGTGTTTCTGAAAAACAATTCAGAAAATACTTTAAAGAAGCTGCAAGAAGAGAAGGTAATACTGGTGCAAACTTAATTACATTAATTGAAACTAGATTAGACAATGTTGTTTATAGAATGGGATGTGCTACAACTAGAGCAAGTGCTAGACAATTAACATCTCATGGTTCTATTTTAGTAGATGGTAAAAAAGTTGATATCCCTTCTTACTGCGTTAAGCCTGGACAAAAAGTTGAAGTTAAAGAAAAATTAAAATCAAATGTTCAAGTTGCTAGATCATTAGAATTAACAAACCAAACTGGTATGGTTGATTGGGTTGAAGTAGATACTACTAAAGTATCTGGTGTATTCACAAGAATCCCTGCTAGAGAAGAAGTTGTAATCCCTGTTGAAGAAAGACTTATCGTAGAGCTTTACTCTAAATAATAGAAGTATATAAAGGACAACTATGAAAGAAAATAAATGTGTACCATACTTAGCTGACCAAGTTGAGATAGAAGAGATTGGTGAAAATTTAGCAAAAGTATCAGCATTTCCATTTGAAAGTGGTTATGCAATTACTTTAGCACATCCATTAAGAAGACTACTTATGAGTAGTTCTGTTGGATATGCACCAATTGCTGTAAAAATCGAAGGTGTAACTCATGAGTTTGACTCATTAAGAGGTATGCTTGAAGATGTTGCAGTATTTATTTTAAACTTAAAAACTATCAGATTTAACTTAAAAGGTGATGAAGATAGAGTTGAAGTACAATACTCTTTCAACGAAGCAAAAGAGATCAAAGGATCTGATCTTGAAAATGATGTTGTTGAAGTTGTAAATGGTGATACTCACCTTGCTACTATTAGTGATGATTGTAATTTAACTTTTACAGTTATTATTCAAAAAGGTATCAGCTACACTCCATCTGAAGAGACTAGAGAAGTAGTTGAAAAAGATTTCATCCCAATGGATGCATTCTTTACTCCTGTTAAAAAAGTAGTATACGATATAGAAAAAATGCTAGTAGAAGATAATCCTAACTTTGAGAAGATAGTATTTACTATCCAAACAGATGGACAAATTTCACCAGTTGATGCATTAAAAGCTGCAGTAAATACGATGTATGATCAAATGTCTGTATTTAATAAAGTTTTTGACATTTCTGCTGTTAAGCTAGTAAATGATTCAAAAGAGGAAGAGACAGTTGATTTAAAAGACCTATTACTTGCAATTGATGAATTAAGTTTAAGTGCAAGAAGTTTTAACTCTTTAGATAGAGGAAATATTAAATACTTAGGTGAACTTGTTTTAATGAGTGAAGTTGAAGTACAAAATATTAAAAATTTAGGTAAAAAGTCTTTAGAAGAGGTTTCTGACAAATTGGCTGCATTAGGTTATCCAATTTCTGAAACAATTGATGAAAATATAGCTTCAGCTTTAAGAAAAAAGCTAGAGCAAATTAAAGAATAAGAGAAGGTAGATCACATGAGACATAAGCATGGATATAGAAGATTAAGTAGAACTTCTTCTCACAGAAAAGCATTATTAGAAAATCTAGCAATTGCTTTAATTGAGAATGAAAAGATTGAAACAACATTACCAAAAGCAAAAGAGCTTAGAAGATATGTTGAAAAACTAGTTACTAAAGCTAGAGTAGATGGTTCAAATACTCATAGACAAATTTTTGCTGCTTTACAGTGTAAAGATAGTACAAAAAAACTTGTTAATGATATTGCTCCAAAATATGTTGGTAGAGATGGTGGATATACATCAATTATCAAAACAAGAATCAGAAGAGGTGATGCTACACAAATGGCATTCATTTCATTTGTATAATTAGTAATATTTTACTAAAAAAAGGGTCAGAAGAATATATCTCTTTTGACCCTTTTTTATTTCTCCACCCCTTATATTTAACCAGTTTTTAATCATAATTTAGATACTCTCTAGGCAAATATACAATATTATATCAATAATTTAGAAAGGGAAAGAATGGGTTGTAATTTAGACAAATTAACTTCTTTTAAAGATAACTGTGGATTTGGGCTTGTTGCTCACTTGAAGAATGAGCCTTCACACAAAAACCTTGAGGATGCTATAGAATCGCTATCTCGAATGATGCACAGAGGTGCTGTAGCTGCAGATGGTATTAGTGGAGATGGTAGTGGTTTACTATTATCTTTACCAGATCAATTTATGAGAAAGACGGCTGCAAATGCAGATATAGATCTTCCAGAAAAATATGCTGTTGCTATGATCTTTTCAACAAAAGATGGTGAAATTGATACATTTAAAAAGCATTGTGATAATAATAATTTAAAAGTAGTTTTCACAAGAGATGTTCCTTTAGATACATCAGTACTAGGTAAGCAAGCTTTAGAGATTTTACCAAATATCACTCAGGTATTTGTAGTACCTGGATGTGTAGTGTCACATGAAAGATTTGATGCCCTTTTATATTTAACAAGAAAAGAATGTGAGCATGAGTTAAAGTCTAACCCTGATTTTTATATACCAACATTCTCTTCTAAAGTGATTGCTTATAAAGGGCTTGTAATGCCTACAACAATTCAATCATTTTATAAAGATCTACAGGATGAGGACTTTAAAATTACATTCTCTTTATTCCATCAAAGATTCTCTACAAATACTTTGCCAAGATGGAGACTTGCTCAACCATTTAGAGGTGTAGCACACAATGGTGAAATTAACTCTGTAGAAGCAAATAGATTTAATGTAAAAGTAAAAATGGAAACAATTGATTCTGATGTATTTACAGATGAAGAGTTACAAAGAATTTTCCCAATCTTACAAGATGGTGGAAGTGATAGTGCATCTTTAGA
>JADHTT010000070.1 GCA_016784825.1 Campylobacterales bacterium | reverse complement strand
CTCCTCAATATGTAAAGGATCAAGTGGCATTGGATTAGCAGGATCACAAAGTGAATCACCAACATCTATAGTTTCAAAACCAGCAATAGCAACAATATCACCATGACCAGCTTTTTGAATATCCATTCTTTCTAAACCTTTAAATCCAATAAGTTTAGATACTCTACCTTTAACTTTTTCTCCATCAGCTTTCACTAAAGTTACTGTTTCACCCATAGAGATAGTACCATTAAAAATTCTAGCAATACCAATTTTACCAATAAAGTTATCATGAGATAAGTTAAATACTTGAAGCTGTAGACCATTTTCATCAGATCCTGTTGGAGCAGGTACTTTTTCAACAATTAAGTCTAATAATGGAATCATATTTTCACTTGGATCGTCTAAAGACAATTTTGCATAACCATTTTTAGCCGCTGCATATACAACTTCAAACTCTAATTGCTCTTCATTTGCTCCCATTTGATCAAAAAGGTCAAATACTTCATCAACAACTCTATCTGGCTCACCAGCAGGTTTGTCAATTTTATTAATAACAACAATTGGTTTTAAACCTAATTCAAGTGCTTTTTTAACAACAAATTTTGTTTGAGGCATTGCACCTTCTTGAGCATCTACAAGTAATAAAACAGAATCAACCATTTTTAAAACTCTTTCAACCTCACCACCAAAGTCTGCATGGCCTGGAGTATCAATAATATTAATTCTAGTATCTTTATAATCAATAGCAGTATTTTTTGCTAAGATTGTAATTCCTCTTTCTTTTTCAATATCATTACTATCCATCATTCTTTCTTCAGTTTCATCTCTTTCATCAAATGTTCCTGATTGTTTTAATAACTCATCTACAAGTGTTGTTTTACCGTGGTCAACGTGTGCAATTACTGCGATATTTCTAATATCTCTCATATTTATTCCTTAATGGCAATTTATTATCACCTAATTATTCGCGGATTATATCTAATATTCGCTTAAGTTTAAATTTTGGAATGGCTTAAAGTACTATCTCAAGTAAACTTTTAACTCATTATAGATTCTATCTGATATTTGTTTTTTTACATCCAACTGCCCTGCTCTATTTTAGCACCACTTATTATCTCTTCTATATTACCGTTGTAAGCAAAGTTTAATAAGGTTTTCAAAAGATATCTTAATATTTATATAGCTTGTTGTATAATAAAATAAAATAACACTAAAGGATTATATTTATGAATATTACACTTATGCAGCATTCATCACTAGATGTTTGCGCGCACGCTATTAGAACTTGTTGGCAATCATTTGATAAAAGTGATGATGGTGGGGATAAAGATAAAGATTTAATCAATAGAGTTGGTAATAAATTTAAGCACGCTTCAACTTTAGAGCATCTAACTTATACATTTTATATTGCTGGTGTAAGTAGAGCGTTGCTTCAGGAGTTAGCTCGTCATAGAATGGCCTCTCCTAGTGTAAAATCTACAAGATACACACTAAAAGAATTAAAAGATGAAGATACATTTAGTGATGGTATGAGTGCTTTAGAACTTTATGAAAAATACACAAATTCAGATGAAGTATATGCCGATATACATATGCAAAGAGCATCAAAATATCTTGTATTTACAGGTGATCTTTTTACTGATTTCTCTTCAGTTGTTGCGCTTGATAATCTTAGACTAGTATTGCAAAGTGGTGTTGGAAATGACAAGGCTAAATTTTGTTTACCTGAAAGTTATAAGACAGAATTAACTTGGACAATCAATGCAAGAAGTTTACAAAATTTCATTAGTCTAAGAAGTAGCAAAGCTGCTTTATGGGAGATTAGAGATTTAGCTCTTGCGCTTTATAAAGCACTTCCTATTGATCACCAATATTTATTTCAAGATTGTATAGCAAACGATTAATGACAAATTTTGATAGTGCAATATCAACACCCATAAGCTCTTCAGCTTCATTCTCTTATTCAAATTCAAAAGAAGCCGAAGATATATTTTCAGGAAATTGTTCAAAGCCTTTATACTCAAGGATGGGTAATCCCACTTCATCTACATTAGAACAAAAAATGGCATCACTAGAAGGTGCTATTGGTGGTATTGCTACAAGTTCAGGCATGGGTGCTATATCAATGGCTATTATGTCTTTATGTGATAGTGGTGATGAGGTATTAGCAATAGGTGGACTATTTGGTGGTAGCTATGCATTATTATCACAAACCCTTCCAAGGTTTAATATTAATTCAAATTTTTTTAAAGCAGACGATCTTGAAAATCTTGAAAAATCTATTACACCTCAAACAAAAGTTATCTTTTGTGAATCTGTAGGTAATCCAAATTTAAGACTTGTAGATATTGAAGCAATAGGTAAAATTGCTTCCAAGCATCAAATTGCATTTATTGTGGATAATACAATTACACCTATTATTGTTAAACCACTAGAATTAGGTGCTGATATTGTTGTATATTCAACAACAAAGATTATTAGTGGTAATTCATCTGCATTAGGTGGTATTGCACTATTTAGAAAACTTGAAGATAGTGATAAGTTTAAATCAAATAGATATCAGTTTTTATCTCCTTTTATTGAAAAGCTAGGTTCAAAAGCACTTATAGGCTCTGCAAAAAAAAGAGTACTTAGAGATTTAGGAATGAGTGCAAATGCAAATGCTAGTTATTATACTTTACTTGGTCTTGAAACTTTGGAACTTAGAAATGAAAGAGTAAATAATAGCTGTGAAATAATTGCAAGAAAACTTCAAGATACACATATAAATGTTAATCACCCTTCACTATTAACAAACATAGATCATGAGCTTTATTTATCAAAATATTCTAATGGATGTGGTACTATTGTCACTATTGATATGGGTACAAAAGATCGTGCCTTTAAACTTCTAGATAACTGTAAATTACTTACGCTTACTGCAAATATTGGTGATAGTAGAACACTAGCACTTCATATGGCAAGTACAATTTATAGGGATTTTTCAGATAATGAAAAAAGTTTATTAGGTATTACAGATGGACTTATTAGGCTATCAATTGGTTTAGAAGATCCTGATTTGATTGCCACTGATATTATTAATTCATTTTTAATCGTTGAGAATGGGTAAGTGCTACAGCTATTGCATCTGTAATATCTAGTGGTTTAATCTCTTTTTTTATACCAAGTAGCCTTTTAACCATAAAAGCTACTTGTTCTTTTGCAGCTTTTCCATTACCCGTAACTGCTTTTTTTACTTGAAGTGGTGTATATTCAGAAAAATTACCAAACTCTTGTAATATCTTTAAACTCAATGCTCCTCTAAATTGTGCTAGTTTTATTACTGATTTTGGATTATGTGCATAAAAAATATCTTCAATTGCAACTTCTTTTATATCATGAGAAGAAAAGATTAAATCTAAACCTTCTACAAGTTCAACTATTTGCTCTTGTAAAATTCTAGATTTAATTTTTATTAATCCTGCTTCAATTAATCTTTTTCCAGTTCTATTCACTTCTAAAATTGCGTAACCACAATTTATTGTACCTGGATCAACACCCAAAATTTTATAGCTTTGCATCATTACCCTAATAAGTTATTCACATTTTCACATCATTCACATCTAAGTTATTCACTTAATAAATTGTATCTTATGATAAACTTATAAAAGATTAGATAAAATAAGTTAAAATTAATTAAAGAGTTATTACAAATTGACAACACAAGAATTTTTAAATACATTACGGCATAAAGTAACTGCACAAGATTTTCAAAAATATCTAAAGCAATTAAATTATAAAAAAAATTCTTCATCAAGTGAATGCTCTGTCTTCGAAGTACAAAATAAATTCATAGCCAATTGGATAATAACAAAATATATAGACCCTATCAAAGAAACCATATGCGATATAACTAATGAAACACCAAATGTTGAAATTAGAGTAATTGGTGAGCGTAAAAAAACAAAAAAAGAATTAGAAAAAACACAAGAAGATGAAAAAAATAAAGTTAATACAATTTTAAATGCTTCTTATACTTTTGATTCATTTATAGTTGGCCCATCTAATCAAATGGCTTATAATGCTGCACTTGCTGTAGCTAAAAAAGGTTCACTTCAATTTAATCCATTTTTTATATATGGTGGTACAGGACTAGGTAAAACACACTTAGTCCAAGCTATTGGTAATTATTTAATTAATGATGGCAAAAAAGTAATTTACGTAACTAGTGAACAATTTATGAATGACTTCACTTTCTCTATAAAAAACAATACTATGCCTCATTTTAGGGATAAATACAGATATTGCAATGCATTGATTATTGATGATGTTCAATTTTTTAGTAATAAAGAACAGACACAAGAAGAGTTTTTTCATACATTTAATGAATTACACTCAAAAAATAAACAAATAATTTTAACATCTGATAGATTACCATCAGCAATTTCTAGCTTGGTTGATAGATTAAAAACTAGATTTGAATGGGGATTAATTGCTGATATTCAAATACCAGCACTAGAGACTAAAATAGCTATTGTAAAGAAAAAAAGTGAGCTAAATGGATTTAATTTAAATAACGATATAGTAAATTTTATAGCTACAAATCTTGATAGTTCTATACGGGAAATTGAAGGTGTATTAATTAGAATCAATGCAAGTAGTTCTCTCTTAGGTCAAAAAATAGATTTAGAATTTGTAAAACATCTTTTAAAAGATCATATCAAAGATATAAAAGAAAATGTTAAATTACCTGATATTATTAACATTGTTTCAGAAGAATTAAATATTAAACCTAGTGACTTAAAATCATCTAAGCGTACAGCTACTGTGGTAAATGCAAGAAGAGTAGTTATATTTTTAGCTAGAGAATTAACACATAACTCTATGCCAGACATTGCAAAATATTTAGGTATGAAAGATCACTCATCTGTATCCAAAAATATTTCTAAGGCAAATGAATTGATTGAAAAAGATGAAAACTTTAAATTAATAATAGAAAATATAAAAAACAAAATTATCAATAAGGATTAATAAGCAAATTATAAAGTTTAATAAAAAATGTGAATAGTTGTGAATATATTTCAAAATGTTTTCAATAGATATAACTATCTAATAAACTTACTTGAAGATATATTTTCACCTATTCACATACACTACTATAACTACTAAATAATTTAATATTAAAAGGGGAAATAAAATGAAATTTAATATAGAAAAAAATATATTTGATAATGTTATTACATCTATGCAACCATTTTTAGAAAAAAAAGATGCTAGTAATATAACATCGCATATATTATTAGAAATAACTAATGATATATTAATTATAAAATCTACAGACTTAGA
>JADHTT010000069.1 GCA_016784825.1 Campylobacterales bacterium | reverse complement strand
ACTTAAAGCAAGGTGCTACTATTGCATTTGGTCACGGATTTAATATCCACTACGGAAGAATCACTCCAAGAGCTGATGTAAACGTTACTATGGTTGCTCCAAAAGCTCCAGGTCATACTGTAAGATCTGAGTTTGTAAGAGGTGGTGGTATTCCAGATTTAATCGCTATTGGTCAAGATCCAAGTGGTCAAACTAAAGAATTAGCACTTTCATATGCATCTGCAATTGGTGGTGGAAGAACTGCAATTATCCAAACAACTTTCAAAGATGAAACTGAAACAGATTTATTCGGAGAGCAAGCTGTATTATGTGGTGGAGCTACTGCACTAGTTCAAGCTGGATTTGAAACATTAACTGAAGCTGGATATGATCCACAAATGGCATACTTCGAATGTTTACATGAGTTAAAATTAATCGTTGACTTAATGTTTGAAGGTGGAATTGCTGATATGAGGTATTCTATTTCTAATACTGCTGAGTACGGTGATTACATCGCTGGTAAAAGAATTATCAATGATGAGTCTAAACAAGCTATGAGAGATTTATTAAAAGAGATTCAAGATGGTAGATTTGCTAAAGACTTTATCTTAGAAGGTCAATCTGGATACCCAAGAATGAACGCTGAAAGAAACAACCAAAGAGAAACTCTAATTGAGAAAACTGGTGTATCTTTAAGAGAGATGATGCCTTGGATTGCTGCAAATAAAATTGTAGATCAAGATACAAACTAATTTATAAAATTTAAGTCCCTCTTGGGACTTAATACACTATCATGTCTTTATGGCAAAAAAATATCAACCTAAAAAAGTAACAACTTTACTATTTTTTACTATACTAGCTATAGTAGCTTACATAATTATCAATACAAAATTTAAAGAAGAAGTAATATTAGAAGAATCTACTCCTGCTTTAAGTGTTGTATATAAATCTGATATACAAGTTAAGAAAAAAGAAAAGCCAAAGCTAGCAATAATAGTTGATGATGTGAGCTTTCAAATTCATGTCAAAAGAATTCAAGATATTGGTTATCCAATTACTATGGCATTTTTACCACCAACATCAAAACATAAAAACTCTGCAAAAATTGCAAAAAATATTCCATTTTATATGATACACCTCCCATTGGAAGCTAGAAGTTTTAAATTTGCAGAAGAAAATACTCTCATAATCTCAGACTCATATCAAACAATAGAACAAAGGGTACAAGAGTTACATTTTCTGTATCCAAAAGCCACTTTTACAAATAATCATACAGGTAGTAAATTTACAGCAAATAAAGAAGCTATGGATAAACTAATGAAGGCATTAAAGAAATATAATTTTACCTTTGTCGATAGTAGAACAACTGCAAAAAGTGTAGCTAAACAAACTGCATCAAAATATAGTGTTCCATTTCTTTCAAGAAATATATTTTTAGATAATAAAAAAGAAAAAGCGTATATCCAGCAACAATTAAAAAAAGCTATAAAAGTAGCAAAAGAGGATGGAAGTGCTATTGCAATTTGTCATCCACATAAACTTACGCTACAAACTTTAAAAGATTCAAAACATCTACTTAAAGATGTTGAACTTGTATTGGTCAATCAATTATGATTCAAAAAATAGATTTTCATATCAAAGAACTAGATTCAATGAAAAAATATCCAAATGAACTATTTTATATTGGTAATAGTTCACTTCTTCAAAAGAAAAAAATATCTATAGTAGGTACTAGAAAACCTACACAATATACACGAGAGTTTACATCTACAATAACTCAAGCACTTAGCAATGCTGGAATTTGTATAGTTAGTGGTGCAGCAATGGGAGTAGATGCTATAGCACATCAAGCAGCA
This sequence comes from Campylobacterales bacterium, assembly GCA_016784825.1. Next base: position 3,513 of record JADHTT010000069.1, on the reverse strand, counting down.
AACTATGATAATACTATAGCTGTTGTTGCAAATGGTTTAGATATAAAATATCCAGCAGTAAATAAAAATATTATATCCTCTATTGAGCAAAATGGATTAATACTTAGTAGTTATAAAACCGGTACAAAAGCTACGAGATATAGTTTTGTTCATAGAAATGAAATAGTTGTTGCTCTAGGAGATTGTCTGATTGTTACTCAAGCAGACGAGAATAGTGGTAGTTTAAGAAGTGTAGAATATGCTCTTAAAATGGGAAAAACTATATATACTATTCCTCATAGAATTGGTGATAGCAATGGAACAAATAATCTTCTTGAACAAGGTTTAGCAAAACCAATATATAGTATAGATACATTTTTAGAAGAGCTTGGACTTAATAGTCAAAGTAAAATAGAAGAAGATCCATTTTTAAAGTTTTGTCAAACTACTCCAAGCTATGATGAAGTAGTAGTTCAATTTCAAGATAAAGTATTTGAATATGAACTACTGGGAAAAATAAAAATAGAAAATGGAAAAGTTATTCTACAGAATTCTTAATAGAATTCTGTATAGAAACAGGAACAAAGAATAACGATACTAAATAGGCAAACAATGTTCCACCTATTAATGCCACACCTAGTCCACCAAATACCGCATCAGAAGCCAGTAAAGAACTTGCAAATACAATCGCTAATACTGTTAATAATATTGGCTTAGCTCTAGTTGCTGTAGCAACTGCTATTGCTTTATTTACCTCTAGACCATTTTCTTTAATTAACTGTTGAGCAAAATCTACAATTAATAAAGAGTTTCTTGAGTTAATACCAATTAAACCAATAAACCCAATCAAGGAAGTTGCTGTTAAATAGAATGTATCAGCTGTAATTTGATCCATTACCCAATGTCCAGCTATAACACCAATTAAAGATAGGAAACTAGCCATTACAATAGCACCAGCAAGTGCAAATCTTTTATAGTAAATTACCATTAAAAGATATATAAGTACAAGTGCACCAATAAATGCACCTCCTAAATCAATAAATGTATCAATAGTAACTTTTAATTCACCATCCCAAACAAGATCAAATACTTCACCTGTCTTCCTATCTTTGAAAGATAGATTTAGCATATTTGTTTTTGTTACTTCATACTCTTTACTCATAAGGTTTAACATATCATTTCGTGCATCAAGAAGTGGATATATTTGACTATCCATATCTGTCTCTGCAATAACATTTATCATATTCTTTAGATTTTTACTTGTCATTGTTGATTGCTGTTTTACTTGTTTGATACTTATAAAATCACTCATAGGTATCATTAATCCCATCTCATTCATCAACATTAAATTATCTAGTTTCTTTTGCAGGGCTTCTTTTGTATCATCTTCAAGAATTCTACAATCACCAATTCTAACAAATAAAGGTATTTGATTTTGTGCATTTCCATCATTTACTACACCTAGTCCAAATCCTTCAAATGCAATATAAAGCATCTTTTTAATTTGTTCTAATCCAACACCACTTTCTAGTACTTTATTGTTATTTAATACAAGTGAATATTTTTTAGTACTCTCATCTGCTAATACATCCACATCCACAAGCGTCTTTTGTTTCTTAAAGATATTGGCTATTTTATATGCAAACTCTCTTCTACTTTCAAAACTTTTTCCTCCATATACTTCACCAACAACTGATGCTAATACAGGAGGTCCAGCAGGGAGTTCTACAAACTTAATATTTGCATTATGCTTTGTACATTTATCTTGAATATTTGGTCGTAATCTATGAACCATATTATAACTTGCTTCACTTCTATTGGCAGCTTTATTAATATTGATCATCATCTCAGCTTCATGTTGTTCAGATTTTAATACACTACCTTTTACCATACCAGCAAAATCTAATGGTAAACCTTCCCCTAAAAATACTGAAGTTGATAATACATCTTGTTCTTTCATAAGTATTGATGAAATACATTGTGTTACCTCTTTGGTATCACTTACACTTTTACCTTTTGGGAGATCTACATATATCGAAAATGTATCACTATCTTTCCCTGGTAACATTTTTGCTTTTACAAGCTCTGTAGGCAACATATATATTGATCCAGCAAATAACATTAATGATACTAGATAAACCATATACTTTTTAAATCTACTTTCTAAAATAGAATAAATTAATCTTTCTAACATTAAGCAGCCTTCTTTTTTAATAATTTATTTACTAAATATGGTGTAAATATATATGCCACTACTAGTGACATAAGTAGTGCAATAGGTACAAATACTGGTAATGGATGCATAAATTGACCCATCATTCCACCAACAAAAAACATAGGTATAAATGTCATAATAATTGCAATCGTAGCTACATTTGTAGGATTACCAATCTCATTTGTAGCTTCTACAGCAATTTGTGCTATAGACTTATCTTTACTATCATGTGAGTGCATATGTCTATGAATATTTTCAATTACAATAATAGCAGCATCTACTAGTAATCCAAGACTTAATAGCAATGCAAATAATGTAATTCTATTAATAGTCTCTCCAATCATAAATCCTACAAAAAGTGTAAGAGCAAGAATCATAGGTACTGTTAAAGATACAATTAATGCCTCTTTGAATCCAAGTGCAAACACTAATAATATAGCAATAATCACAACAGATATCACAAGGTGAAACATCAGTTCATTTACAGCATGATTTGCTGTAAAACCATCATCTCTAGTAATTACATATCCAATATTTTTAGAAGCTAGGTCTTCTTTAATCGTCTCAAAGTACTCAAATACTTCCTCATTAATCACAACAGTATTTGCGCCTTTTAATTTCGATACTGTTAATGTCAAAGAATTATGTGCTGTATCATCTTGATAATGTAACTTTGAATATAATATATTTTCTTTTTTATCTTGAATATTACCACCAAGTGTTACTTTGGCTATATCTTTAATATATATAGGTTTTCCAGCATAAGAATCTACTAAAATATTTTCAATATCTTTTACACTATGTATACCATGGTCAAGTCCAAATACCGTAAAACTATTATCTTTCATAACACCTTTAATATCAGGTAATTCAAATGTAATACCTTTTAAAGTCATAGCTACTTGCCCTAATGTCATCTTATACTGCTTAAGCTTTTTAAGGCTAACCATGATGTTAAATTGTTCTTTTTTCTCACCTTTTAGATCAATCTTTGCAACATTATCAATCTTTGAAATACTATACCCTATCTTATCTATGGCTTTAAATAATTTAGTTTGTGTCATCTCTTTTGATTTTGAATAAAATGCAATAGTAGCTACTGGTATATCTGTATCAATATCCATAGTTTTAATAAGTGGTTGCATTGCATTTTCAGGTAAACCATCCATATTTTTCATAATTGCATCATATAGTTTTAAATCAGAGTCACCTTTTTCTTGTCCAATATAATATTGAACTTGAACAATACCTACATTATCTTTTGCATATGAAAAGATATTTTCTACACCTTTGATCTCTCTAATTCTTTTTTCAAGTGG
>JADHTT010000068.1 GCA_016784825.1 Campylobacterales bacterium | reverse complement strand
TAATTTTATCTTTCAAGGTGATTTAAACCTTAAATTACTAGAGAATAAAATCATCTTAAAGACTAATATTAATCAACATGATTTGCCACTTATGATTGATAAACTCCAACTGAATGGTACAATTGAAGACAACAATGTAAATATAACATCAATAGATAATAAAATTACTATTAAAATTGACCCTAAAAGCACACTTATTAAAATAAAAGATATCGATATAGATAAGTCTAAAATAATTACAAAATCAAATAAAAAATCAAATAAAAATGTACAGATTAATGGTATAAACTCTAATATTATACTAAGCAATACAAAAAAAATATTATCAAATAAGTTTTTATATGAAAGTAATATAGAGGGAGATACTAACTTTGATCTAAACTATAATAATACAAAAGTTTCATTTTCTGCTATTGATAATAATTCTAAAATAAATGTCATTGATGCAAATAGTGAGTTTATTAATAGCTTTATGGGTAATGATGATTTTATTTCAAGTGGAAATATAAATATTCATGGTGTAGCTAATAAGAGTGATAAATATTTGTATATTGGAGAGATAGTTTTAAAAGATACAAATTTTAGAGATTTTAAAGCTCTTAATAATATTCTTACTTTACTTCAAAGTTCATCTGCTATAGCTAACCCTTTATTAGCTTTACCAACATTGTTTAGAGTAGTTAAGGGTGATCTAAAATTAAATGGTTATCAAGCAATTGAAGGAACTATAAAATATGCATATAATCATGAAAAACAATTTTTAAACTTACATGATATTAAAACACAAGGTGCTGAAATAGATTTTGATGGATCTGCAACAATAGATTTAAATCAAAAAATAATTAATTCAGAATTAAAAGTAATATTTTTAAAAGATATAGTAAATATAGGATCAAAAATACCACTTGTAAATTTAGTGGTTAATAAGAAAAATAAAATTTATTCAACAGTAACAATAAATGGAGATCTTGAAAATCCTGAAACTAAATTTATATTATTTAACCCATAATATTTAAAATTCAAATCCTCCACCAGAACCTTTGCTCATAGATTCATATACAGATTTTACATATTGTTTTCTAGTAATACATTCTAGTAGTTGATCACATTTTGTACAACTAGTTAAATGTAGATTTTCTTGACATTGTTTAAGAACTTTTAGTTGTTCTTCAAGAGCCAGTGTCCAGTGATCTAGCTCTTTATTATTTTTATCCATTTTGAGAATAAACTTCTTTTACAATATTAATCTCTTCGTTACTTCCAAAGAAACATGGCGATGTATCATGAATATGTGAAGTTTGAATTTCTAAAACTCTTTTTTGACCATCAATTGCCTGTCCTCCTGCACATTCATAAGTAAATGCAAATGGGAATACTTCAAATAATTGTCTTAATTTGCCTTTTGGTAAGTCTGAAGTGCTAGGATATGAAAATAATCCACCACCTTTTAAGAGTATTTGATGTAGATCTGGTACCATACCACCACTATATCTTAATCTATATCCATCTTTAAAAAAATTATCAATCATTTGTTTATGGTGAGGATACCAACAAGCTTGAGTTGATCCTGGGGCCATTAGTTTGCCTTTATTATTTAAATTTATATCATGCATATAATTAAATTCACCATGTTGAAGCCTATACATCTTAACACAGTCTTTATGTGCAATTACCATCTCAACTCTTGGTCCAAAGACTACATAAATAGATGCTACTATATTTGAACCAGTAAAGCTATTTTCATATATACCATAGATAGATCCGACTGATAAGTTTACATCTACAAGACTACTTCCATCTAATGGATCATAAGCTATAAAGTATCTACCATTTTCATTTATATCTACAATATGATCTTGCTCTTCAGATACAATTTGTTTAATAGAACTTAGTTTTTTAAATTCATTTTCTATAACTATATCACTTGCTATATCAAGTTTTAATTGAGTGTCACCTGTACTATTTTGATTTTCACTTTTGGCCGTATCACCTTCTTCTATAATCTCTTTTATTTTAAGAGATGATATTTTAATTGCTTCTATAATGTCATTCATGTCAATTCTTTCCTATTATACTTTTTTTCCATTTGTTTTAATCCATTCAACAATTTGTTCAGGATTATTTAAATCTAAAATTTTCATACTAGTTGGTAGATTTTTTTTATCTATAGTGTCATCTATAGCAAGAGTATCACTAACATCAAAATAATTTTCATCAAGTTTTTCTCTACTAACACATACTCTTGGTAATGGTAGAGTTTTAAGACCTTCTACAAGAAGAAAATCAAAGTCTTGAAATATATCTATAATATCATCTATTGATGATGTCTGTTTTTTGAATATAGTTGTTTTGTTTGGACTTACTACAGCAACATCTGCCCCTGTTTGTGAAAACTTAAAGCTATCCTTACCTTCTTTATCGAAAATAGCTTTATCTTTGGGATCATGCTTAACGATTGATACTCTATATCCTTGATCTTGAAGTATGCTTGATATCTTAACAATTAAAGTAGTTTTACCACTGTTGGATGGACCTGTAAATGCAACTGCAAGTCTTTTGCTCATTTGAATCCTTTGATTATAATTAGAGTTATTTTATCCAAATTATAATATAATCCTAATTATGAAATTACTTAGCTTACAAATTATATTATTAACAGTGTTATTTAATGGTTGTGCTACTCAATCAGCTTTTAACGTATTTAAAACAGATACATATTCAAATGCATTTAATAAAGTATTTGATTCAAGAAAAATTTATCAAGATACACTTCAATATACCAAAAAAGATGATATTCTTAATAATAAACAAGAGGTTGAAGCTATTTTAAATGTCACATATCTAAATCCAACATCAAATGCTTGGGATAATGCTGATGTTCATAGTTTCATCGTTGGTTTATTTATAGTTAATGATAATGAATCTTCAAGTAATAATTTTATAAATAATCCAAACTATGAATTAAGTATTAATAATGTTGTTCCATCAGATATTAAGTTAGTTGATTCTAATATGAATATTAGAGGATCAATACCACTTGAAAATAAGTGGGCTAAATATTATTTAATTAAAATAAAACAAAACGAGATAGATATAAAAGATAATAAATTAACCATTAAATTTTCTGATAGAATCAATAAGGATGCTATTGTAAAATTTGAACCTTATTTATAGAGTATTAAACAGTTCTTTAATACTTATATTTATACCAAAATATTTAGCATATATATAATAATTTGCTAATACTTTTTTACCATATTTCCTAGTTTCATTATATGGCAACATCTCCATGCTTAAATATGGATCATATGGATGTTGTTTAAAATATCTTTTCAAAACTAGATTTTTTGTAAATCCTATTCCACCATTATAAGCATATGATATTAATAATGGATGGGTAAGTTTTTTTTCTAAGAAGTTTAAATGATGATTAGCATATCTAATATTGACTTCAGGGTTTAGCTGATCATGTATATTATAAAACTCTTTAAGCTCTTTTGCAATTGACTTACTTAAAAATGGCATAATTTGCATTGCTCCCATTGCATATGCAGGTGAAATTGATGTTGGGATAAAACGGCTTTCTTGTCTTGCAATAGCATAAATTAATGCTTTTCGTTTGTTGCTAGTCTGAGTTAGTATCTCTTCATATGGTGTAATAAAATAGCTATTTTTATATCTATAGTACCTCTCACTTAAAAATGCTAAATGTGCTAAGGTATTATCTTGTGAAAATATATTTTTATATTCCACATATTCTTTTTTTGATATTTTTCTACTTTTATTTAATATGGGAAACCATGAAAAGGGTGATGTAGTATTAAAATATATATCTTTATTTGATGATTGATTGAGAGTGTAGAATATATTTTTAGGCTGTTTATTACATAATTCAAGTGCATATAATGAGTAAATATTTATATCCCAAGAGTTGGATAATTTGTTTAAATATTTTTTATCTTTCGTTAATTGATATTGCCAAAATAATATCTTGTCTTTATCAAATTGGTAATATGCTTTTATATTTGAAGAGTTTAAAAATTCTAAGGCTAAATCTATTTTATTATGATTTATAGCATTTAGTGCTAAATAAAATTGACTTTGATGTGACAAACTTTTAGAATCTAAATCAAAAAGTGATTTTTGAATTAAATCTAATTGAGGAGTTGTAACTATTAGTTTAATAGTTGTTTCAAACTGTTTTTGATCAATTAGTCTTGCAATTGTTCTTTTTGGTAGCGGATAGTTAAAATTTGCAATTCTAAATTTACTTCCACATTGATTAAATGTATCAAAAAATATATCTTTATTTGATGATATTAGTTTTGTAAAAGGGTAGGTTGCATTTATTATTTCAAATCTTCTAGAACTATCTGGATAGCTATTTTTTGTTTTTAATATGATAGTTTCAAGTTGATCACTAGATAGTTTTGTTGCTGCAAATGTACTCATACCAATTTCAATACAATCTTCATTTGTATTAATTAATTTAGATCCTTGAGCCTTCTTGCAATCTATAACTTCTGTAGTCTCTTTGTGATTTAATTTATTTGCATATCTTTTAAGTAGCTTCCAATTTACTGATTTAGCTTGACCAAGAGCTTCAATAGCTTGCTCAGAAGAGATATCTTGATCTAAATATTGCCATATATAAAAGTCTTTGGCAATTGTATGTGGTTTACTATTGAGCCATTGCATTGTGATGCTTTGCGCTGCTATATTAGTGCTAAGTATTAGTAGGAGTATTAATTTAATATGGTTCATCAAAAGATTATACTAAAATTTAATTATGAATTGGAATAAAATATTTGAAATAGAAAAAAAGAAAGAATACTATACAAGTTTAGAATATTTTTTAGATAGTGAATATAGTCAAAAGATAATATATCCCCCAAAAGAAAAAATATTTAATGCATTTGATTTAACACCATTTAATGATATAAAAGTAGTTATACTTGGACAAGATCCATATCATCAGGCAAATCAAGCACAGGGCTTAGCATTTTCTACACCAAAAGAGATTAAGAACCCACCATCAATGGTAAATATTTTAAAGGAAGTTGAAGAAGAATTTAAGAGGCCATCACTATGTACAGATGGCGACCTAACACCTTGGGCAAAGCAGGGGGTATTATTAATTAATACAATTTTAACTGTTGAAGACTCAAAACCAAAATCTCATCATAAAAAAGGATGGGAGATATTTACTGATAACATTATTAAAACTATTAGTGAAAACTGCAAAGATATTATATTTATATTATGGGGAGCAAATGCTATAAAAAAAGAGAAGTTAATAGATCAGAGTAAGCATTATATATTAACAGCTCCACACCCAAGTCCACTATCAAGCTATA
>JADHTT010000067.1 GCA_016784825.1 Campylobacterales bacterium | reverse complement strand
AATCTTTTTAATCATCTCATTAATATCTCTATCATATACATATACACCAATACCTCTTATAACCATAATATGACTTTGTGTTGTTTTAAAATATCTTGTAATTTCTAATGTGTTTCTAGCATACCATGTTGAAAAATCACCTGGATCATATACATCTATATCGCCCAATACCTCTTTACCAAAATAGTCTTCAAATTCTATTTTATTATGGTTTAGCGTATATGCTGTTGTGAAAGGCGGCATACCACAAGCTATAAATTTTGCTTCATGTATTTGGTTATATATTTCATTATGCACATCTGATTCTATACTAGCAAGGTTACGACTATAATCATCTTGATTCATAGTTAATTCACATAAGCTGTTATTATTAATCTCATCAAAAATAGCATTTCTATTATTTATAACAAATGTATTATGATCAATTTTAGATGATATAGAACCATGATATATACCAAAAAAATTTTTTGAAAATAATGCTAATGAGATATCAGCTAAAAGTTTTGTAGTTTGTTTCTCTATCATCTAAGTACTCGTTTTAATAATTTTAGATATTATAACGAAATAATAATTACTAAAGGATATCCTTGAATCAATCAATACCACATATACCTGTACTATTCAATGAAACAATAGAAGCATTTTCAAATTGTGAAGATGGCTATATTATTGATTGTACCCTAGGGTATGGTGGACATAGTCAAGGTCTTCTTGAAGCTTATCCAAATATCAAACTAATATGTAATGATCAAGATGATACTGCCTTAGAGTTTAGTAAAAAAAGACTAGAAAAATATAAAGATAGAATTATATTCAATAAAGGTAATTTCCAAACTGTAGTTCAAAAGTTTGAAGATAAAAATATTGTAGGTATCTTAGCTGATATTGGTGTATCATCATTACAATTAGATGAAGAATCTAGAGGATTTAGCTTCGATAGTGATATACTAGATATGAGAATGGATCAAGGACAAGACCTTAGTGCCAATGATGTAGTTAATAATTATGATCAAACACAACTAGAATATATATTTAAAGAATATGGCGAAGTAAGAGAATATAAAAAAGCAGCAAGCTTAGTGGTACAAAATAGACCTTTTAGTAGTGCTAAAGATTTAGCAAATTTATTTGCTAAAAATCTATATAAAAACAAAATACATCCAGCAACTCTACCTTTTCAAGCTATTAGAATAGAGGTTAATAACGAACTAGGTGTTTTAGAAGACCTTTTTAATAGTATTGAAAACTCATCACTAAATAAATGTATAGTGGCAATAATATCGTTTCATTCTCTTGAAGATAGAATAGTAAAAAATTATTTCAAAAAATGGTCAAAAAAATGTATCTGCCCACAAGGTATATATAGATGTGAATGTGGTAATAACCATCAAAAAGGTAAGACTATTACCAAAAAGCCAATTATCCCTACAAAAGCTGAAATCAAAGTTAATCCAAGAAGTAGAAGTTCGAAACTAAGGGTATTTAAGATTGATAAAAAAGATTACTAGTCTTATAAAACAAATATATCACAATAATAAACTATTATTTATGATACTTCTAGTTTTAATTATAGTACTAACACTTTTTATACCAAAGATATTTTTACGTAATAATATTTATTATTTAAGTAAAGATATTAATCAACTATACTCTCAACAAATATCATTAAAAGAGGAACAAAGATTTTTAGAGCAACAACTCGAGAAAAAGATGTATGAAAATCAAATACGTGATTCTTTAATACTTAACGATCTAAAGCTTATTTCAGATCAAAATTAATTTCCAGAAATGCCCTTTATTCATTTCTTAATGTATCAAGTACATTAATAGTTGTTGCTTTATATGCTGGATAATATGAAGATAACCATACCATAATACTTGACCCTAACACTATAACACTAAAGTCAAATATTGATAATTCTAATGGCAACTTAGAGCTTCCATATACATCTGCTGGTAACGATATTATATCGAAGCTTCCTAATACCCACATACCAATAAAACCAAGTATAATACCTAAAATAACACCACTTAAGCCTATTAATAAACCAAGTCTTAGAAAGATAGCTTTTACTTCAATTTTAGAGGCACCAAGAGATAATAATAATGCTATCTCTTTTCTTCTACTCATTACTGTCATAAGTAAAGATGAGATAATATTTAATGAAGCGATTAATACTATTAACATCAAAACAATTAACAATGCTTGTTTTTCAAGCTGCATAGCAGCAAAGAAATTACCATTTTGTTGCCACCAACCAACAATACCTATAGAATAATTTTTTAATTCTTCTTCTAGTATCTTAATATCTTCAAATGGTTTATTAGAATATATATGTATTCCATCAAAAACAGTTTTTGGTTTATTTAATATTGTAGAAATTGCATCTAAAGATGTATACATATATGCATTATCATATGCATTTAGACCAGATTTGAAACTATTTTTATAATTAAATCTTTTCATCTTGGGCATCTGTGAAAAACCTGATGGTGTAATTGTAGTAAAAAAGACAGTAGTTTTTTGATTAGGAGCTAATAATAATTTGTCTTGTATCCCTTCTCCTATTACAATATCATATTTTTTTAATTGAATATCTTCTATTGTTTGCGCATATATTTCATTGATATATTTTTCCCTGCCTGGATCAACAGCAAAAATAATACCACCTGACATATTTTCACCACTTTGAATAATTGCTTGTGTCTGTAAAAATGGTGAGAATTTTAAATGTGGATATTTTTCTTCTAAAAATACTAATAAATTTTTATCAACACTATCCTGTACTTTAGGATATATTGTTAAAGGATAATTCATAGTAAAAAGTTTTTTTTCAAACTCTTTTGCTGTACCATTCATTACAGCCATAGCAATAATTAATACCATAACACCAACACTTACACCTATAAATGCAAGTAGTGCACTAATACTAATAAATGGATTAGTATGATCCCATTTTAAATATTTTTTTACTATTAAATTTACTAGTTTTTGATTCATGGATTACTGTGCTAATACACCTCTTTTAGGTCCGCTTTTGCCACAACACTGCTTATATTTTTTACCACTTCCACATGGGCATGGTTCATTTCTAGCAATTTTCTTTTCAAGAGAGTTTATCTTCTCTTCACTATTGAGCTTAATGTTTTCATTAGAAGATTCCATTTGCTCTTTCATTCGTTCAAGTTCGGCTTGCTCAGCAGCTTCATCTTTTAATTGAATTGTAAATAATATTTTTATAATTTCTGATTTAATACTAGATATTAATTCAATAAACATATTATAACTTTCTTTTTTATACTCAACAAGTGGATCTTTTTGATTATAGCTTCGTAGACCAATACCAGTCTTTAATGTATCCATAGCGTATAAATGATCTCTCCATGCATTATCTAAAATTTGAAGATATAAGATTCTTTCTATTTCACTTCTTTGATCATCTGGAGCAACAGACATCTTCTCATTGTAATATTCTTTTAAAGTTGTAAGTACAACTTGCTCAACCTCATCAAAAGTATCTTGTGAAACTTCTTCTTTTGTCATATTTAAGCCAAGTTCCTCTTGCAGTTTTCCTATTAACATATCAAGATTGAAATCTTCACTTGGCATACCATCAATAATATTTGATTCATCTAATACAACTGATACATACTCATACATATTTTCATCTAATTTAGATGAAATATCAAAATCTGGATTTAATAGTTCATCTCTAAATGTAAATATTACATTTCTTTGCTTATTTGCAACATCATCATACTCAAGTAGGTGTTTTCTACTCTCAAAGTGCATCGCCTCTACTTTTTTCTGAGCATTTTCAACTGCTCTTGTAACCATGCCAGATTCAATATGCTCACCCTCTTCAAGACCAAGTCTATTCATAACACCAGCTATTTTATCTGATCCAAAAATTCTAAGTAAATTATCTTCTAATGATAGATAAAATTGTGATTGTCCTACATCACCTTGACGACCAGCTCTTCCTCTAAGTTGATTATCAATTCTTCTACTCTCATGTCTTTCAGTACCAATAATTGCTAAACCACCAAGATCTAAACACTCCTGTGGAATCTTAATATCAACACCACGCCCTGCCATATTTGTAGCAATTGTTACTGCACCCTTTTGACCTGCATCTTCAACAATCTTACCTTCTTTGTTGTGTTGTTTTGCATTTAAAACAGTATGTGGAATTTTTTCTTTCTTTAGTAAACTATGCAAATACTCAGATTTTTCAATAGATGCAGTTCCAACTAGTACAGGCTGTCCTATTTTATTTAACTCTTGAATTCTCTTACATACAGCTTCAAACTTCTCTCGTTCTGTTTTATAAATTAGATCATTTTTGTCATCTCTTAAAATTGGAATATTTGTTGGAATTGATATTACATCAAGATTATAAATCTCTGCAAACTCTGTAGCTTCAGTTTGAGCAGTACCCGTCATACCTGATAATTTGTCATACATTCTAAAATAATTTTGGAATGTTACATCTGCAAGTGTTTGAGATTCATCTTGAATCTTTACATCCTCTTTAGCTTCAAGTGCTTGATGCAATCCATCACTAAATCTTCTCCCTTCACTTAATCTTCCTGTAAATTCATCAACAATAATAACTTCATTGTCTTGAACAACATAATCAACATCCTTTTCAAAGATATATTGTGCTTTTAAAGCTTGATCAATATTATGTGATAGAGCTGCATTTTCAACAGAATACATATTATCAACACCAAATAACTCTTCAGCCTTCTCAATACCCTGCTCTGTAATTAAAACAATCTTATTCTTTTCATCAACAGTAAAGTCACCTGTAGTTTGAACACTTTGATCGGGAGATGTAGGCTCTATCCTTTCACCTTTTTCCATTTTAAGTGCTATTTCATTAGCTTTAGCATAGTTATCACTTTTATGATTTGTAGGTCCAGATATAATCAATGGTGTTCTAGCCTCATCAATTAAAATAGAATCAACCTCATCTACTATTACAAAATAATGTTCTCTTTGAACTTTTTCTTCCAAAGAATATTTCATATTATCTCTTAGGTAATCAAAACCAAATTCATTATTTGTTCCATAAGTAATATCAGCATCGTATTGAGCTTTTCTCTCTTCATCACTATTAATTGAGCCTACAATAGCACCTACACTAAAGCCTAAAAAGTTATATAATGGCTCAAGTTCTTTTGCATCACGACTAGCTAAATAGTCATTTACAGTAACAACATGTACACCTTTACCTGTCATTGCATTAAGTACTACAGGCAGTGATGCTACAAGTGTCTTACCTTCACCTGTTTTCATCTCAGCAATAGTATTATCATTTAATACCATTCCACCAATAAGTTGTACATCATAATGTCTCATATTTAATACTCTTTTACTAGCTTCTCTAGTAATGGCAAATGATTCATTTATTACTTCATCTAAAGACCTATTATTACTTAATACCTCTTCTTTTAAAGATTGAAAAGCATCTTTAAGCTGTGCATCATT
>JADHTT010000066.1 GCA_016784825.1 Campylobacterales bacterium | reverse complement strand
AGATTTGGTAACTCTTGAGCTAATTTCGTATGAGAAGACTGAAAACTCCACATAATATATGCTCTAAAGCCACCTGTCTCATCTTGAAGTTGTCTAACTCTATCCCAATGACCAATAATTTGTTCATCAGTTTCAACTGTACCAAACATCATAGTTGCTGTTGACTTTATATCAAGTTTATGTGCTTGTCTATGTACTTCAATCCAGTTATCAACATCAAGTTTTTTAGGAGCAATTATATCTCTAACTTCATCGTTTAAAATTTCAGCACCAGCTCCTGGAATTGATGCTAATCCTTTATCTTTTAGTCTTTTTAAAACTTCAGCATATGATATTTTTGATATTCTTGAGATATAGTCAATCTCAATAGATGAGAATCCATGAAGTGTGATTTGAGGATATTTTGAACAAATATGTTCAACTAAATCCTCATACCATTCAATCTTTAATTTTGGATGCACTCCACCTTGAAATAGTATTTGAGTACCGCCAATTTCAAGTAGTTCATCTATCTTTTGATCAATTTCATCATATGTAAGTATATAAGCATCCTCATCTTTTTGATGCCTATAAAAAGCACAAAATTTACAGTCAACCCAACAAATATTTGTATAGTTTATATTTCTATCTACTACAAAAGTTGTCACACCTTTTGGATGTAACTCTTTTTTCTTTTTTGTAGCCATTTGACCTAGCTCTATTAACGAGCTATTTTGAATTAATTCTAAAGCTTGTTCGTTTGTAAGTCTAGACATTAAAATTGATTACCCATAGAAAATTCAAAACTAGATGTTCTATCTGTAGGATTAGGATTAATAGCACTAGAGAAAATAAATGTCAGAGGTCCCATTGGTGATGTCCACTCAAGAGCTGCACCATATCCAGCTTTTGTAGTATCAAAATCTTGTGCACCAATCGCTCCAGCATCAAGGAAAAATGCTAGTCGCATCTTAGCTGATTCAATTAAAGGGATACTAGCTTCAATAGAGTTTGTAAACATTCTATCATAGACTTCATATCCATTCTCTTCACTATATCCAAATGCATAAGACTCATATCCTCTAAGTGATCTAGGTCCACCTAAATAAAAACCACTATCTGTAATTTGATCTTTAAAATTTTCAAATAAAGATAATGTAGCTTTGTATCTTAATATCATATCAAAATCTAAGTAGTCTGCTAAACCATAATAAGTTTTAAAACTTGTATTAGATTTTATATAGCTTGTATTACCACCAAGTCCAGCTAATTCTAAACTTGTTCTTGCTGATACACCTGATCTTGGCAGATAATAATCATCTGTGTTATTAAATGAAATAGATGGTGTAATAGCACTTGTTGTCCATTTTCCATCTATTAGATTACTATTAGTTACTGTAGTACTATCACTATAGTCTCTATCAATATTTGAATAGCTATAGTTTACAAATCCAGTAGTATGTCTATTGAACCTTTTTCCAATCCCTAGGGCAAAACCATTAGAATTATCTGTATAATCATCTTCATAAGTACTTTCTTTGTTGTATATATTAAAGCTACCAGAATATTTGCTATCATTAATTGATGGATTTTGTACAGAGATATTATAATTTTGTTGTCTTGCAGATGTATCTATAGAAAAACCTAGATTAACTCCAGAACCAAATATATTTTTATCAGTTATACCTGCATTAATCATAAATCCATCATAGCTTCCATATCCACCACCAAGCATAATATTACCTGTCTTAGCTTCTGTAACTGTTACGATTAAATTCATTTTATCTTCAGATACTCTTTGTTGTTGAATATTTACAGATTCAAAAAATCCAGATCTTTGTAGTGCATTTTTTGACTCCTTGAAATCCGTTAATGAATATAAGTCTTCTGGAGCTAAAAATACATCTCTTCTAACAGCACTATCAAGTGTTCTGTGGTTTCCTGAGATTATTACATCATTAATATATACTTTTTTACCTGGTATTACATTGAAATTTACAGATGCAAGATTATTTTCTTTATCTTTTCTAATATCATATTTTACTTGTGTATATGCATATCCTAAGTCTGCTACAGCTGATTTAATATACTCTATATCTTTTCTTAAATCTTTAATATTAAAAGGTTTGCCTTTTTTAAGTTTTAGTTTTTCTTGTATTTTTTTTGGATCTTTAATACTTGAATCTAGGAAAATTAAAATATCACCAACACTGTACTGATTCCCTTCATCTATAGAAAAGTTAACTTCAGATCTATTTGTATTGAAATCTATTTTTGAAAATGCTTTAGTTACTTTTGTATCTAGATATCCATTTTCAAGATATAGCTCTTTAATTCTTGCATGTTCATACTTTAATTGCTCAAGTTTCATATCACCTTTATTTCGACCTAGAAACCATGAAAAAGATTCTTGTTCTTTATTTGCTAAAACTGCTTCAAAATCACTTTTTTCAAATGCTTTTGCTCCATGATAATTTATTTTTGTAATAATTATCTCATTACCTTTGTTTACGTCAAATTTAACGGCAACTGCTGTAGGGCTAATATTTTCTATATTTACCTCAATTACACTATTATAAAACCCTTCTTGTTGTAGCATATCCAATAAAGATGCTTTTGCATTTGCAATTCTTGAATCTGTATACATACTACCTTTTTTAATACCCATAGCACTATATAAAAGTTCTTTATCCTCTTCTCTACTTTTATAACCACTAATTTCTATATTAACAATAGATGGTTTTTCTATAAACTTAAAGGTAATATTACCGTTATCATTAGTGATTGAAATATCATCAAAATAGCCAAATTTGTAGAACTCTTTTAGAGCCTTATTGATTTTAAGAGTTTCAAGGTTATCACCTTTTTTAATTTGTGCTGTTTCAAGCGCAACCTTTGAAGATATTCTAGATAATCCTTCAAAATTTATAGAGCTAATTTGTTCGCTAGCCATAATTGCTGTTGATAATATTGGTAATAATAGAATTTTTTTCAAAACTATCCTTTTAATATAATATGTCTTTTTAAATAGTTTAGATTATACCAAATCAAACTTATACTATGTTACAATTATTAAATTAAAGAGAAGAATTAGGATGACAGATGAAAATAGGAATTATTACAGTTAGTGATAGAGCAAGCGCTGGTATATATGAGGATTTAAGTGGTAAAGCAATTATTGATACTATGAATGAATATTTAACTTCACCATGGGAAGAAGTATATAAAGTAATACCAGATGAACAAGATATTATAGAAGCTACTATGATAGATATGGCGGATAATCAAAATTGTAGTTTAATTGTTACAACAGGAGGTACAGGTCCATCTAAAAGAGATGTGACTCCAGAAGCTACAGAAGCTGTGTGTGATAGAATGATGCCTGGATTTGGTGAGTTAATGAGACAAGAGTCATTAAAATTTGTTCCAACTGCAATTTTGTCAAGACAAACCGCAGGTTTAAGAAAAGATAGTTTAATAGTGAACTTACCAGGAAAACCAAAATCAATTAGAGAATGTTTAGATGCAGTATTCCCTGCAATTCCATACTGTATTGATTTAATGGAAGGTCCATTTCTGGAAGTTAATGAAGAAGTTATTA
Organism: Campylobacterales bacterium; assembly: GCA_016784825.1. Next base: position 1,923 of record JADHTT010000066.1, on the reverse strand, counting down.
AAGTATTTAGACCTAAGGCAAAATAACATTGCAAGATATTATTAAGAAACTAGATCTTGAAGAGTACTTAGCTACTTTACAAGCTTTATTTGCAAGAGAAAAACCTATAATACTAGAGGGTGATATCAATATTCACTCTAGGCTTATAGGTGAAATATCAAACTATAGTTTTAAATCACCACCAAGTTTAGAGAAACTTGATGAGCAACTTCTTAGATTACAAAAACAAGGTATATTAAAGCTTTATGAGATATATGAATTTATAAAAATCATTAATTACTTTAATTATATTAAAAGGTTTTCACTTGAAGGTAAGCTTTACGATTGGTTTGAAAAAATAATTATTCCATTATCAATTGAAGATATTAGTGAAGTCTTTGATGAAGAAGGTAGATTAAGATCAGGTGTTAGTGAAGACTATGATATGGTAAATACAAATCTTCTAAATAATAAAGAAAATATCAAACAAGCTCTGCACAAAGTTATAAACTCTAAAAATTTACAGCCATATCTTGTAGATCACCAAGTACATTTAGTTCATAAAGAACAGGCTCTACTTGTAAGAGGTGGTTTTAATAAAGTTTTAAAAGCAAAAGTTTTAGATAGGAGTACAGGTGGCTTTTTCTTTGTATTACCACATAGTGTAAGTGATCTTAAGCAGAAACAAGCAGATTTACAAAATTTAAAAGATGATGTATTATATAAATTAACACAACAGTATTCATCAGTTTTGAGAGAAAATCTAATGTTTTTAAAATTTATAAATAAAGAATTTGATAGATTTGATCACTATATAGCTAGAGTACATTTTGCTAAACAAAATGATACAAATTTTATACTTCCATCAAAGAAAACTACAATTCAAAAACTTATAGCATTTAGACATCCTGCATTAAAAGATCCAAAACCAGTATCTATTGATTTTAGTAAAAATATTATTATGATTACAGGTGTGAATGCAGGTGGTAAAACTATGCTTCTAAAATCAATTTTATCTGCAGTATTTATGTCAAAGTATTTAATTCCATATAGATGCGATAAATCTACAACAGTAGGCTCTTATAAGCAAATTATAGCTGTTCTTGATGACCCTCAAAGTGTAAAAAATGATATATCTACATTTGCTGGTCGTATGGTAGAGTTTGCAAATTTATTTAAAAAGCAAGATGTGATAGTTGGTGTTGACGAGATAGAATTAGGAACCGATAGTGATGAAGCAGCATCACTTTTCAAAGTAATTATTGAACATTTAGAGCAAAAAAATATAAAAATTATAATCACTACGCATCATAAAAGATTAGCAGCACTTATGGCAAAAAATCAACAAACACAGCTTATTGCTGCACTTTATGATGAAGAAAATAGAAAACCAACATATAGTTTTTTAGAAGGTACAATTGGTAAATCTTATGCATTTGAGACAGCTAGCAGATATGGTATTCCTCATGGTATTGTATCTAGTGCAAAAGAGGTCTATGGTGAAGATAAAGACAAATTAAATGATCTTATTGAAAGAAGTAGTTCCTTAGAGAGAGAATTAGAATCTAAGATTAAAGATTTAGATGAACAAATTAGTATACAAAAAAAATTAAATTCACAACTTTCAACTAAAAAAGAGGATGCTGATAAAATTATTAGTGAACAAAGGTCTCAATTACAAAAACAATATCAAGATGCTATAAATGAAGCTAAAAAAATTATAAAATCTACTGATACAAAAGATGCACATAAGTTACTTAACAGTGCACATAAAAAAGTCTCGACAATTAAAACAAAAAAGATACAAGAACCAGTAGAGTTAAAAGTAGGAGATAGGGTAAAATATAATACTACAAAAGGTGTATTGATCTCTATTAAAGGTAAAAAAGCAATTATTGAGACTGATGCAGGTATGAAATTACAAGCAAATTTAGTTGATCTTAT
>JADHTT010000065.1 GCA_016784825.1 Campylobacterales bacterium | reverse complement strand
AGCTCAAATCTTACTTGATAAATTAGGAGCTGTTGGGACATTAAGTAGTCTGATTCGATTACACGAAGGGGAGTTTATATTTGATAATGAAAAACCTTTAAATCCATTGGAGTATTTAAACTTACCTACAAATAATTATACAGGTACAAAAGAATGGTTTGAACTTGGTAAAAAATTAAATATTGACTTTTTTGAGACTAAAGAAGATGGAGATTATTTAATCACTTTTGATACATTTTTTGCAATAGTGCAGATAAAAGATCAAGAGATAAAATATCTACTAAATAAGGTACAACTTAATGACTAGCAAATCGTATGCAAAAGTAAATATATTTTTAAAAATAGCTGGAAAAAGAGACTCTTATCATGAACTTGTATCAAGATTTGTAAGGGTACTAAATTTATATGATACTATAACTTTTGAACCATATACTAGTGATGAATTTATATTAGAAGGTAATTTTGGTTGCGATACTAAAAAAAACACTATTTATAAAGCATATGAAATTTTAAAACAAAACTATCCATGTGTAGAAGATTATTTTAAAAACCATAAAGTGCTAGTCGAAAAAACTATACCAGAATTTGCAGGTCTTGGTGGTGGATCTAGTAACTGTGCTACATTTATGATAATGGTAAATCAAGCTTGTAATCTAAAGCTATCAAAAGATCAATTAAGTCAAATTGGTGCTACAATTGGCGCAGATGTACCATTTTTTATATATGAATACAATAGTGCAAATGTAACAGGCATTGGTGAAATTGTAAATAAGTTTGATGAACCAATATTAGATATTGAAGTAGTTACACCACAAATCAAATGTGACACAGGTGCAATTTTTAAGGAATTTAGAAAACACTATTATCAAGAAATTACTAAAACAGAAGCAGATAAACTATTAAATATGCAAAGTATAGATATATTAAAACTTCTTTCAATTGAAGAGGCAAATGATTTATATTTACCGGCAATCAAAGTATCTTCAGATTTAGAAATTCAAAATTCAAAATTAAGCATTAATCATTACTTCAGTGGAAGTGGTAGTAGCTTCTTTAAAGTAAATGGAGTAAAGTAATTGGCAAAGAAAAAAGTACAAAATAGACCAACACAGTTTTTAAATAAAAAAGCAGGTCATGAATATTTTATATTAGAAAAGTTTGAAGCTGGAATTGTTCTTGAAGGTAGTGAAATCAAAGCTATTAGAGAAGGTAGAGTAAATTTAAAAGAAAGCTTTGTAAGGGTAATAAAAGATGAAGTATTTTTATTAAATATGCATATTACGCATCTAAGCACAGCACATTCTATGTATAGACCAAATGAAAAAAGAGATCGTAAGCTACTGCTTCACAGAAAAGAGATCAGTAAACTTGAAGATAAAGTTGCAAAAGATGGTCTTACTATAGTTGTCACAAAAGTATATTTTAATTCCAGAAACCTTGTAAAAGCTCAAATTGCATTAGCACAAGGTAAAAAACTACATGATAAACGAAACGACATGAAACAAAAAACAATGCAAAGAGAAACACAACAAGCTTTAAAAAATTATAGATAAGAAAGCATCTCATAATATAAAATTTGATAATATCTCTTTATGATGAATTTAAAAGAAGAAATATTAAAATTAAAAGAGAAGTTAGATGTAACTATAGTTGCCCACTTCTACCAAAAAGATGAAGTTTTTGAACTTGCTGATATAAATGGTGATAGTCTTGAATTAGCAAAAAGAGCTATGGCTGCTAGTAGTAAATATATCCTATTTTGTGGTGTAGGATTTATGGGAGAAAGTGTAAAAGTGCTAAGCCCAGAAAAAACTGTAGTTATGCCAAGAATTGCTTGCTGTGCTATGGCTAAAATGATTGATGTAGAATATTTTGATACAAATTTAAAAATCCTAAACGAAGCTGGAATATCAAATGATGATATTTTACCAATTACCTATATTAATTCTAGTGCAGCTGTAAAAGCAGCTGTAGGAGAAATGGGTGGATATGTATGTACTAGTTCAAATGCATTTGCAATCATCAAAAAAGGTTTAGAGAGTGGTAAAAAAATATTCTTTGTTCCAGATAGATGTCTAGGTCAAAACTTTGCAAATGATATAGGATTAAAATCAGCTGTAATTGGAATTAATAACATAGAAGAGGTAAAAGAAGCTGATATTATCTGTTACAATGGATTCTGTTCTGTTCACCAACTTTTCACAGTAGAAGATATAGAATTCTATAGAGAAAAATATCCAGATATTCTAATAGCAGTACACCCTGAATGTGATCCTGCAATTGTAGCCAAAGCAGATTTCTCTGGATCTACTTCACAACTAATTAAATACATTACAGAACTACCTGATGATCAAAAAGTAGCCGTAGGTACTGAGTACAATATGGTAAATAGATTAAGACCAAAAAATACATATGTATTAAGTTCTACAAAACCAGAATGTCCTACTATGAATGAGACAACTGTTCAAGATGTATATGATACTTTAAAAGCTATTGAAAGTGGTAATATTATAAATGAGATTAAAGTTGATGCAAAAGTATCTAAATATGCTAAAATTGCTTTAGAACGAATGTTTGAGGTATAGATGAGCACAAGAATCTTAAGTGGTATTCAGCCATCTGGAACAATCCATATAGGAAACTATTTTGGTATGATCAAAAAAATGATCGAATCGCAAAATGATGGTGAACTTTATGCATTTATTGCATCATACCACGCACTAACATCTGTAAAAGACAAGGAATTTTTACAAAAAAATACTTTTGAAGCAGCTGTAAATTTCTTAGCACTTGGTATGGATCCTGAGAAATCAACGTTTTGGATACAAAGTGATGTACCAGAAGTTTTAGAGCTGTATTGGATTTTATCAAACCATACACCTATGGGATTACTTGAACGTGGTCATAGCTATAAAGATAAAGCTGCACGAGGTATTGCTACAAATCATGGATTATTTTCATATCCAGTTCTAATGGCTGCAGATATACTACTATATGATTCAAATATTGTTCCTGTAGGAAAAGATCAAATTCAACATGTAGAGATGACAAGAGATATTGCAAATACATTTAACAATACATATGGTGATATTCTAACTATGCCTGAACTAAAAGTAGATGAGAATGTACAAAGTGTTCCAGGTACAGATGGTGCTAAAATGTCAAAATCATATGGAAATACTATTGATATGTTTGGGACAAAAAAAGGTATCAAAAAACAAGTAATGAAAATTGTTACAGATTCAAGAGAGCTTGAAGATGTAAAAGAGCATGAAAATTGTAATGTTTATAAACTATGTGAACTATTTATGAACAATGATGAGCTCCTTGAATTACAACAAAGATATGCTACACCTGGTGAAGGATATGGACATTTTAAACTTACTTTACTAGATAAAATTAATGATCATTTTGCACCATATGCAGCAAAAAGAGAACACTATCTTAATAATCCAGATGAAGTAAAAGATATAATGGCACACGGAGCCTCTAAAGCACGGAAAGTAGCTCAAGAGAAAATTAAAATCATTAGAGATGCAGTTGGACTCTAAGGAAGATTTCCAAAATCATACTGCTTCCAAAGATGAAATAGCATCATTTTTAGCCTCAAGAGTTAAAGATGACTGCTGTACTACACTAAAAGAATTACCATCACCATCTTTATTTAAAGATATACAAAAAGCTACACAAAGAGTAGTAGATGCTATTAATACAAAAGAACAAATTACAATTGTTGGTGATTATGATGTTGATGGTATTGTATCTACTACAATAATGGTAGAATTCTTCAAAAAAGTAAATATTGATGTTAGCTGGATTGTACCAAATAGATTTAAGCACGGATATGGTTTATCACCAAAAATTGTAGAGCAAATTAATACAGGCTTAGTAATTACTGTAGATAATGGTATTAGTGCTATAGAAGCTGCTAGGCTTTGTAAAGATAAAGGTCTTGATCTTATTATTACAGATCACCATACTGTTGGTGAAGAAATTCCAGATTGTTTTGCTATTGTAAATCCTAAGCAATCTGATTGTAATTTTCCATATAAAGATATATGTGGAGCACAAGTAGCATGGTATTTTTGTGCTAGTATCAAAAATGCTTTAAATATAAATATAAATTTATTAGATTTCTTTGATATTTTGGCTATAGCAATTGTAGCTGACGTGATGCCAATGAGATCAATAAATGCAGCTATGGTAAAAAAAGGTCTTAAACAACTACTTCTAAGCAATAGAACTGCAATATTAGCATTAAATAATCATCTTAAAAAAGCAACTTTAAATGAAGAAGATATAGGATTTTCAATTGCACCATTATTAAATAGTTCAGGGAGAATGGAAGATGCATCAATTGCTGTAAATTTTTTACTCTCAAATGATTCTATGGAAGTTAATAAGATATTAGAACATCTTAAATTTTTAAACACTTTACGAAAAGATGAACAAAGTACAATTTATAAAGAAGCACTTTTACAAGTTGATCCAAATGACAATGTAATTGTTGTAGCAAGTGAAAATTGGAATGAAGGTATCATAGGTATTGCAGCAGCAAAACTATGTGAAAAGTTCAAAAAACCTGCATTTGTTTTTTCTATAAATGGGGATACAGCAAAAGGTAGTAGTAGATCAATTAACGATATTAGCTTATATGAATTGCTTCAAACAGTATCAGATACAACACTAGGATTTGGTGGACATAAAGGTGCTGCTGGAGTTGTTGTAAAATCAGACAGTCTTCAAAAGTTTAAAAATGCTATTAATCAATCTATAGAAACTTTTACAAATAAAGATATTGTAATTAGAAATAACCATTTTTGCTTATTACAGACACACAATGTAAATATAGATTTATATAATATATTAGAACAATATAGACCATTTGGTTTAGAAAATGAACTACCAATATTCAAATTTAATAGTGTTCCAATTATCAAGCATCACTATTTAGGCAAAGAACAACTTCATCAAAAACTTATTTTACAAAATCACATTGAGCTATTATTATTTAATAACAATGATCTTTTATGCAATTTAAATACAATAAGCTTCACAGCAACAATATCTTTAAATGAGTTTAGGGGAAATGTTTCTATAAATCTAATCGCTAAAGAGATTTTTATCTAGACTAACTTATATATGGCTTAAATTCAGCTTCCTCTAAGTATTAACCCACTACAATGCCGAACTTATAAAAAATGAAGGTAATAATTATGAAATTTACACAAATGGCAAACAAAGCTGATATTCAAAGAGATTGGATAGTAGTTGATGCAGAAGGTAAAGTATTTGGTAGAATTATGACTGAAGTTGCAACAATCTTAAGAGGTAAAAACAAAGTTGATTTTACTCCTACAGTTGATTGTGGTGATTATGTTGTAATTATCAATGCTTCAAAAGCAGTATTTACTGGTAATAAATTAGCAACTAAGAACTACTATACTCACTCTGGATACTTTGGTTCTACTAAGACTCACAAGATGTCTGAGATGTTAGAAAACAACCCAGAAAGACTATACAGATTAGCAGCAAGAGGTATGTTACCTAAAACTGATCTTGGTAGAAAAATTCTTAAAAAATTAAAAGTATATGCAGGTTCTGAGCATCCTCATACTGCACAAGTTAAAGGACAATAAGCATGGCAAAAGTATACGCAACTGGTAGAAGAAAATCAGCAATCGCTAAAGTATGG
>JADHTT010000064.1 GCA_016784825.1 Campylobacterales bacterium | reverse complement strand
GTAAAAAGGGAAATCTTGAAGAGTTGTTCTACTTTAAAAAATAATATCACATCAATTGCAATTGGTGGCTTTGATGGCATGCACCGTGCACATCAAGAATTATTTAATGCATTAGATAATAATGGTGCTATAGTTGTAATTGAAACTGGGTATGCAAACTTATCTGCAAAAAGACATAGAGAGGATTATACTGATTTACCAATATTTTATTATCCGTTAGAAGAGATTAAGCATCTTCATGCAGATGAGTTTGTAGAGTTATTAATGCAACAATATCCTAAATTAAAAAAGATTGTTGTGGGATATGACTTTCACTTTGGAGCAAAAGCAATATATTCTACGGATGATTTAAAGAAGTTATTTAATGGTGAAGTTATAGTTGTTGATGAAATAAGATATAAGGATATTGCTGTTCATTCAAGAATAATAAGAGAGTTTCTAAAAAATGGTGATATTAAATTAGCTAATGAGCTTTTAAATAAGCATTATAAAATAAAAGGTACTGTAATTCAAGGACAAGGTTTAGGTAAAAAAGAATTTGTACCAACTATAAACCTTGATATAAGTGAATTTTTATTGCCAAAAGAGGCAATATACACAACAAAAACAAAAGTTGATGATAGTTGGTATAATTCAGTTTCTTTTATAGGGCATAGGATTACAACTGATGGTAAATTTGCAGTTGAAACACATATTCTAAATAATAATATCAATTTCCAAAGCTCAAATATTTCCATTGAATTTTATGATAGATTGAGAGATAATAGGAAATTTTTCGAATATGAGGATCTAAAGAGTCAGATTCTTATAGATATTCAAGATGCTAAAAGGTATTTTCAGGATTAGTTGATGTATAGAATTGTATTTTTATTATTATCTTTGTTAATAACTTTAAATGCTACTAAAACTATCCATAAATATACAAACTCTTTAATTAAAGAGGACTCCCCATATCTATTGCAACATGCTCATAATCCAGTGAACTGGTACTCATGGAATAATTCAACTTTTCAATTAGCTAAAAAACAAAATAAACTGCTATTTGTCTCTGTTGGATATAGTACTTGTCATTGGTGTCATGTGATGGAAGAAGAGTCTTTTGAAGATGAATATATTGCTAAACTTTTAAATGATGATTATATTAGTATAAAAGTGGATAAAGAAGAGTTGCCACACATTGATATAGCATATCAAAAGATATTATCACAGCTTACTACTAGAAGAAATGGTTGGCCATTAAATTTCATACTAACACCAAAAGAAGAGATTGTTTATATTTCATCATATATACCAGCAACTCTTAAATATGGGGTTGAGGGTATGGATACTTTGATTCCTAGAATTGCAAAAGAGTATAAGCAAGAGGATAAAGAATTATATGCTCATATTGAGCTAAATAAATTAATTATTAAAAATAAACGATTATTAGAAAATAAAGAAGTGTTTTTAAACAATATACCTTTAAAATTTGTAGAGTCTATGAAAAATAGATATGATAAACTTTATAAAGGATTTGATAAATCACCAAAGTTTCCATTGTCATCAAATTTAAATTTTTTACTTGATATTTATTTATTGGATGGCAATAAAGATGCTTTAGAGATGGTAGATGAATCACTAACTTATATGGCTTATGGTGGAGTATATGATCAAATAGAATATGGATTTTTTAGATATAGTGTACTTTCTGACTGGATTATCCCACATTTTGAAAAGATGCTTTACACTACAGCTCAATTAATACCTGTTTATTATAAAGCATATAAAATTACAAAAAAACAGATATATAAGAAGACTATAGAAGATTCTATTATCTCTATGAATAGTACATTTAGAAATAAAGATGGATTATATTTTAGTGCTAGCGATGCAGATAGTTTCAATGATAAAAAGGAAAAAGAGGAGGGGGTATATTTTGTATATGATCCCCAGGAAGTAAAAGAAAAATTTATACAAAATGGTTTTTCAAATAGTGAAGAACTTTTAGAGTATTTTGGGCTTGATGAATTTGGAAATTTTGAAAATGGATTAAGTAATATTTATTTTCCATATTTTGATGAGGCACAGCCAAAAAATTTTAAAAAAGCTTTATTGCTTCTCAAAAAGATGCGAGTAGATAGATCTAAGCCATTTGTAGATAAAAAAATATTAACAAGCTGGAATAGTATGATGATAAAATCTATATTTATAGCCTCAAAGCTTAATGAAAAGTATTTAGATGATGCTAGGAAGTCACTAGATTCACTACTTGATCAAATGTATATAGATGATGTTTTATATCATCAAAAGATTAATAATAAAGTCACTATTAAAGCAGGAATCGATGACTATGGATATTTGGTTGATTTATTATTGCAAAGTTATGAAATAACATTTGATAAGCAGTATCTTTCTTTAGCTATTAAATTATCGGAAGAAACTATAAAAAAGTTTTATAATAATAAAAAATGGTATTTAACATCAGAAAAAAAGTATGAAGTTGAATTTGATGATAAGCATTATACTGCCTCAATATCTATAGTACTACATAATCTGCTTTCAATAGCAAATATTACTTACAATCAAGATAAATTATATCAAGCAAAACAACTAATAAAAGAGCAAGAGAATAAGATATTAAATAATATATCTGCAGCAGCAGAAGCTACTAGAGCAATAGTTAGAGTTCAATATGGTGATGTGATTTTAAAAGCCAATAAGCAAAAGCTGCTAGATAGTTTGACAGAACAGAATACTATTACATATCCTTTTGTTTTAAAAACCATAGAGAAAACAAATATGTTTTTAGCTTGTGATGAAAATACATGTTTTAGTTATAGCAAGAAGCTAGCAGATGTAATAAAAGATATTAATAAAAAATAGTATATAATCAGCTTTATGAATAAAGATAAAGTTTTTCAAAATAAAATTTCTAAGCAGTTTGAATTTGATGAGGCAGTAGCAAGTGTCTTTGATGATATGCTTGATAGGTCAGTACCATATTATAAACAAAGCTTAGAATTAACTAACAACTTTGTACTAAAATATGTAGAAAAAGATGATAAAGTATTTGATCTTGGTTGTTCGACCGCATCAACTTTAATATCTTTAGCACAAAAATCAGATGTACCATTAAACCTTATAGGTGTAGATAATTCAGATGCTATGTTAGCAAGGGCTAGAAGAAAAACAAATGCATTTAATTTAGATATTGATTTAATATGCGATGATATTTTTGATATTGATATATCTGATGCTAAAGTTGTTATAGCTAATTATACACTTCAATTTATACGGCCTTTACAAAGAGAGAAGTTAATAGCTAAGATTTATGATGGACTAAAGGAAGGTGGCATATTTATCTTTAGTGAAAAAATCATTTATGATGATAAGATTCTAAATAAGCATTGTATTGATGAGTATTATGATTTTAAAAAAACACAAGGATACAGTGAATTTGAGATTTCTCAAAAACGAGAAGCTCTTGAGAATGTGTTAATACCATATAGTGAAGATGAAAATAAAAAAATGATAAAAGAAGCAGGATTTAAGTCTTGTCAAACAATATTTAAATGGGTTAATTTTGCCACATTTATAGCATTTAAATAAGGGAGTTATTAATGATAGTAGAAGTTGGTTCTAAGGCACCAGAATTTTGTATACCAAATCAAGATGATGTAGAGATATGTCTAAGAGATTTAAAGGGGAAGTGGATTGTATTATATTTTTATCCAAGAGATAATACTCCAGGGTGTACTACTCAAGCATGTGATTTTACAGCACAACAGGAACAATACGAAGATTTAGATGCAGTAATACTTGGAGTTAGTCCAGATAGCCCTAAAAAACATCAAAACTTTATAGAAAAAAAAGATTTAGAGATTACACTACTTGCAGATGAAGATAAAACAGTTTGTGAAGCTTATGGTGTATGGCAATTAAAGAAATTTATGGGTAGAGAATCTATGGGTGTTGTAAGATCAACATTTATTATAAATCCAGAAGGTAATATTGCAGCAGCTTGGGAAAAAGTAAGTGTAAGAAAAAAACGAAAGAAAAATGGTGAAACAATAGAGACATTACATGTGGATGTTGTAAGAGAAACATTAGAACAATTAAAGAAGGAGCAATAGTATGGGTAGAGCATTTGAATATAGAAAAGCAGCAAAGATGAAAAGATGGGGGAATATGTCAAAAGTATTTCCAAAGTTATCAAAAGCGATTACTATAGCAGCTAAATCAGGTGTAGCTGATCCAGATATGAATCCTGCACTTAGAACAGCAATCATAAATGCAAAAGCTGAAAATATGCCAAAAGATAATATTGATGCAGCAATTAAAAGAGCAACAGCAAAAGATGCAGCAAATTTAAGCGAAGTGAATTATGAAGGCAAGTCTGCTGGTGGTGTACTTGTATTTGTGGAAACAGCAACGGATAATGCGACAAGAACAGTAGCAAATATTAAAGATATATTTAAAAAAGCAAAAGGTAGCGTAGTACCAAATGGATCTTTAGAGTTTATGTTTGATAGAAAAGCTGTAATTGAGATTAAAAAGCCAGATATGGATATTGAAGAGTTAGAGCTTGAAATGATTGATTATGGTTGGGAGTCTTTTGAGGAAGATGAAGAGATTTTATATGTATATGGTGATTATACTGACTTTGGTAGTTTAAATGCAGGTTTTGAAAGACTAGGTATTGAAGTAGTAAAAGCAACACTGCAAAGAATACCAAATAATCCAAAAGAAGTAGATGATGAAACGATGGAGGATCTTGAAAAACTAATTGAAAAATTAGAAGATGATGAGGATGTGCAAACAGTTTATACAAACTTAGCATAATTATAAAAAGGGATAAATTATGAAATTAACATTTATTGGAAATGGAAATATGGCTAAATCATTAATAAAAGGTTTAGTGTCAACATACGAAATAGAAGTGATTGGTAGAAATGAACAATCACTAAATTCTCTGAAGAAAGAGATACCAGAAATAACAATCAAAACTATATCTAATAGTGAAGATATATCTGGTAAAAATATTGTATTGTGTGTAAAACCTTATTCGCTTCCTGACCTTGCTCCAAAGTTAATTGGTAGGGCAAATACCATCTATTCAGTATTAGCTGGTACATCAATTGATAGTTTAAAAGCAAATATAAATGCTAAGCAATATATTAGAACAATGCCAAATCTGGGAGCTGCATATTTAAAATCTATGACAACAGTAACTGGTGATGAAGCTATAAAAGAACAAGCATTAGAGATATTTAATAAAATTGGTACAACTCTATGGTTAAGTAGCGAAAATGAACTGGATATTGCAACTGGTTTGGCAGGTAGCGGTCCAGCATATTTAGCTTTGGTTGCTGAATCATTAGCTGATGGTGCTGTAAATGCAGGACTAAAAAGAGCTGATGCACAAGTTTTAACGCAAGGACTTTTTGATGGATTTGCACCATTGTTAGCAGATCAAAAGCCAGCAGATATAAAAGATGGTGTTATGTCTCCAGGTGGTACTACAGCTGCTGGATATGCAGCACTTGAAAATGGTAATGTAAGAAATAGTATGATGAATGCTATTAAAGATGCTTACTCAAAAGCAAAAGAATTAAAAGCAAAAAATTAAGGAAATTAAAATGGCAGAATTAAAAAATATAACAATTACAAAAGAAGCAAATATATATTATGATGGAAAAGTTACAAGTAGAAGTATCGTACTAGAAGACGGAAGTGT
>JADHTT010000063.1 GCA_016784825.1 Campylobacterales bacterium | reverse complement strand
GGTACATTTGAGAAGGATATCCTTAAATTTGATGAACGAGTAAGTATTATTTATCAAGTATTTGGTGGACAATTATTTAATATATTCCCTAGACCAAAAGACAAGCATGGTCATGAGGCTAATAATAAATGGCATAGTCCAATGGATGCAATAAATTCATTTCACAAAGAGGATGCCGAAGTAATTGAAACTATGACTAGAGGCTTAATAAGTAATATTGTAGTAGCTGATTATGAAAAGGCTGAACAGTATCTAGACTTTATTATTAAATATCAAGAGAAAATAGGTGCACAAGTAATACCTAGTAAAGAGATTATTGATGCAGAAATATTATTTAATAAACTTGGAATTTTTCCTAAATTAACTTTAGCATATGTTTTAATTGGTATTTTATTATTTATAGTAGCATTTGTAACAGTATTTAATAAAAAACTATATTCTACAAAACTAAATACTGTAATATTTGTAGTTCTTGCACTATTGTTCCTAGTACAGACATTTGGTATGGGTATGAGATGGTATATTAGTGGTCATGCTCCTTGGTCTGATACTTATGAATCACTTGTATATATTGCTTGGTCAGCTATGTTTGCAGGGTTATTCTTCTTTAGAAAATCCCTAATGGCTTTAAGTGCTACAGTTGTAATGGCTGGTGTATTTATGTTTACAGCACATTTAAGTGGAATTGATCCTCAAATTACAAATCTTGTACCAGTTTTAAAATCTTATTGGTTAACTATTCATGTGTCTATTATTACAGGTTCATATGGATTTTTAGCAATAGGTGCTATGCTTGGATTTATGGCTTTACTTCTATTTATATTTAGAAGTGATAAACGACCAAATATTGATGATACTATAAGGCAAATTACTGCTATTAATGAAGCTGCGCTTATTGTAGGTATTGCAATGCTTATTGTAGGTAACTTCATAGGTGGAGTATGGGCAAATGAGTCTTGGGGTAGATACTGGGGATGGGATCCAAAAGAGACATGGGCCTATATTTCAATTATCGTTTATGCTATTGTTCTTCATCTTAGATTTATGAAAAAACTCAATACACCATTTGTATTTGCTACATTCTCAACTGTAGCATTTGCATCAATTTTAATGACATACTTTGGAGTAAACTTCTATTTAAGTGGAATGCATTCATATGCTACAGGTGATCCTGTACCTATACCTACATGGGTATATGTTTTAACTGCTATGGTATTTAGTGTAATAGCATTGGCAAGTAGAAAAAGAGATCTTCCAAAGCTAAAAGTATAAGAATTTTGCATGAGAGTAATTGAACTTTTTAAACAAATAACTAGTGTACCACGATGTAGTGGTACACATCAGCCTTTTATAAATTTTATTAAACAGTTTGCTAAAGAAAATAACTATATTTGTAAAGTTGATAATGCTAATAATATTTTATGTTATAAGGAAAATCAGACTCCTGATATATGCTTACAATCACACTATGATATTGTTTGTCTTGAAGATGGTAAAATACCTCAAATCATTGAAGAAGATGGATATTTAAAAGCTAAAGACTCAACTTTAGGTGCTGATAATGGAATAGGGTGTGCTTATATGCTAGCACTAATGGAAGAAAATAAAAATCTAGAGTTACTTTTTACTTGTGATGAAGAGATAGGCTTAATTGGTGCAAATAATATAGAGTTTGAATTACAATCTTCAAAGATGTTAAATCTTGATAGTGAAGAGGAGGGGCATATCTGTATTGGATGTGCTGGAGGTATTGATATTTTTGGTATAAATAACAATAGTGAATATATCCAAAACGAAGATAATAAACCACTTTATGAGATAGCAATTGATAATCTTGATGGTGGTCATAGTGGTGTAGATATTGATAAGAATGTTCCAAATGCTTTAAAGTTAATTGCTAGAACTATTAAAGAATCTCACGCTGATCTTCTTGAGCTCAATGGTGGTGAAAGAATTAACTCAATACCAAAAAAAGCAAAAGCAATAATTGCATCTAATACTTTACCAATAGCTACACATGAAAATATGACTATTGAAAAGATAGATTCTTCTACTACTCATTATAAAAAACTTGATTCAAAAATTGTTGATTTTATTTATACATTTGCAAATAGTGTAAGAGGGTATGATAAGGAATTAGATTCAGTATTAACATCAATTAATTTAGCAATCGTAAATACAACAATAGATGATTTAAAACTTGAAATTAGTGCTAGAAGTATGGATAATAATGAATTGAAAATTATCAAAGATGAAACAACTGTATTATTAGAAGCTTTTAGTTTTGTAGTAAGTACAGATGGGAAATATCCAGCTTGGAAACCAAATTCATGTGAGTTTACACATAAGGTATTAGAAGTTTATAAAAAGCATAATTCAAATGCTAGTTTAGAAGCGATTCATGCAGGTCTTGAATGTGCTATATTTAAAGAAAAATATCCAAATATGCAAATTTGTTCAATCGGACCAAATATATATTTTCCACACTCAAATAGAGAAAAATGTGATATAAGTTCTATTCATAATCTATATAGTATTATAAAAGATATTATTGATCAATAATATAATCATCCTTTTTATGTAAAGCGATTTGTATCTTTGACTTATAGGTAGTTAGATGACCAGTATTTATAGTAATATTACTGTTATTTAGTGGTAAAATATTTTTATCTTTAGCATATAGTCTAATTTTATTATTTTGACCATTGTATGTATAGTAAAGATATTTTTTGTAGTATCTACCTTTTAGATTCTTCACTATATTATTTTGATATTTAGAATCTTGAATATTATTTGTCTTAGCATCTAAATAGTAATCTTTTAAAGATTCTACTTTAGATAATTTTTGAATATTTGATATTTGTTTAACTTCAAGAAGACCATTGTATCTATCTATCTTCTCTACATTAAGATTATATTTAAATCCTAATTTTAAGCCATTTGCACATCTATAAAGTAACACAGCTTGACTGTTGTCTTTTATAATGAAACTTTCATTATCTATTTTATATATTACAGTTATATCTTTTAAAGATATTGCTTTAGTTAAATTATCAATATTATATAAATATTCAATACTATTTTTATGTTTGTTAGTCTGATATTTATAGTATGTATTAGTAGAGAATTTTGCATATATTAATAAGTGATCAGATTGTTTAAAATTATCATTATAGACCTCTAGAGAATTAGGGATATAAGATATCCCTTTATTATCAAATAATGTGTTGGGCAAGATAATATTATCTGGTGTTTCTTTATCCCCTCTAAAGATATAACTAAATCGCTTAGATCTTTTTTTATCTAACCAAAGATTGTAATGTAATTTATCTCCTATATTATTTATAAGTATATTTTTATTTACTAGTTGATTATCTCTAGTGGTATTTAATATATGATTTATAGCTGTGATACTAGAAGTGTTATTTAGTCGTGTATCATACCTAAATGTTTTGTACTCATTATAATTAGAATTTAGATCACCAAGTATTATATATTCACTTGATTGTGACATATTTTGAATATGCTTCATTAGTGCAATAGCATATGGGATTCTTTTATTTTCAGATGCTTTTTTTGATCGCCAATGGTTTGTAAATATTATTAATTCTTTACCATCTACTTGAAGTGTTGATTTTAATATATCTCTACTATGTTTATTAAATTTTTCAACAGTTATTATTTCATTTTTAAGAATTTTATATTTACTAATTATACTAAGACCAATTGCGCTTGTATGTTTTTTATAAAAGTATTTATATTTATATTGTGGTAATTTGTCAAGCAATAAAGTGAGGGCTTCTTTTGATTCAATCTCTTGAAGAGCAACAATATCTAAATCTAATGAATTTATAATATTTGATATATTTTCTAGTTTGTTATTTAGCTTTTTGCTATTCCATTTTTTTGTATTAGGGATAAACTCTTTATATTCATTACCTTGATATTTCATATCAAAAAGATTTTCGACATTGTATGTAGCTACTGTAAATGTAAGAGCATTTACAGTAGTAAGACAGGTAAATAAAAAAGAGAGAAGAAGTCTCAATCTAGAAACTATTTAATATTACAAGTGCTAGAACAGTAAGTAGTGCTATCCCTGCGCTTTTATTATATAATTTATTTGCAGTTATAAATACTAGCATTATAGATACTATTAGTGCCGCAGTTATATCAAAAAAGTTTGTAGCTAAATCTACATTAAGTGGATTTAGAATTGAACTAAGCCCTAGTACCATAGTGAAATTGGCTACATTTGATCCTATAATAGCTCCAATTGCCATATCAGTATTATTTGCTCGTGCTGCTTTAATAGCCACAGTTAGTTCAGGTAAACTTGTACCAAATGCTACAAGAAATAAACCAATAACCCATTCACTTACTCCAAAATCTCTAGCAATATTTCCTGCACTATCAATTGCAAAGTCTGCTCCACCCACTACAAAGATAAATCCAACTATTAAAAGTCCTATAGTATGACGCCATTTGAATTTTTCCTTGGCAATCTCTTCATTAATCTCTTCAACTTGATTACTTTGAATTAAAAAGTGTAGATAACCACCCATAAGAATAAGGAAAAGTATACCATCTGTAGCACTTAACTTGCCATCTATTCCCATTAATATAAATATTAAAATAGGGAAAAGTGACCATGCAGAATCTTTGGCAAAAAGATCTCTAGTAGGATTGATTTTTTTAGCTATTAAAAATACAACTCCAAGTACAAGTGATATATTAAATATGGTACTACCAATTACATTGGCTACAGCAATATCACCACTACCTTGAAGTGATGCACTCATACTTACTGCCATCTCAGGTAAAGATGTACCTAGAGCAATTAAAGTAGCTCCAATTATAAATGGGTTTATATCAAAATGAAGTGCAATTTTTTCACTTTGCTCAATTATAAAATCTGCACCATATATTAGTGCACTCATTGCTACTATAAAAATTAAAATATCCATTAAATTAACTATTCCTTACTATTAAACTATTTGGAAGATTAAACTTTTTAATTAATCTCTCTTCCTCTTCTCTATGTTCACCGTTATCAACCTCATGATCAAATCCTACTAGGTGTAGTAATCCATGTATATATAGAAGTATAAATTCATCATCAAAACTGTGATTGTACTCTTCTGCTTTATTTTGTACAAAATCTACAGATATTACGATACTTCCAATAGGTGAAAATGGCATAGGCTCATATGGAAAACTTAAAACATCTGTTGGCTTATCAAGTCCTCTAAATTCATTATTTAGTTTTTGGATTTGATCATTGAATGTTGCTAACAATTCAATATCTTGACTTGTAACTTCTGATGTAATTGTTTCTAGAAGATCCATATTGATCTTATGATCACTATGATTATCTAAATCAATATGCATCTACTTAAGATCACATGCTTGTATATTTAATTTTTTTAATAAAGCTTCTGAAAAATTACCAGCTTCCCTATCACATCCACCAATCTCAAATTCGATTGAAATGTTTCCTGCAATAGGACTAATTGCTTTTCTAATTACTGTTGGAAATACTTTTTGTTCATTCTCAATTTTACTAATAGCTTCTTGAATTATTTCTTTACTTTGAATGCTACCATATTCTATTACAGTTCTCATAAAGCCTTCTTCCATTCGAACCTCACCACACATATCTCTAACTTCCATTTTCAATCCTTTGTTATATTACTCTCATTTTAGCGAATTTCTTATTAGAAAAGCTCCAGCATAGCAAGAACTTCATCTACTTCAAATGTTTTTAT
>JADHTT010000062.1 GCA_016784825.1 Campylobacterales bacterium | reverse complement strand
TAGTGATACCAGCTTGATAAAATTTCTCTAATCTTTGTTTTTGGGTTGTAAGTGTTTGAATCTGTTTTAAGTATGCATCTTTTAATGATAAGGAAGATAGATAATTAAAATATAACTCTATAACATTTAAAGAGATTTTATTTTTTAAAGAATCGAGATTTTTATTTGCACCTTTTATATTCTCTTCAAAAGAATTAAACCTCTCTTGTTTTATACCACCATCATATATAGTATAGTTTAAAGTTGCAAATGATGTGAGTGAACTATTTGGGTACATTGCAGTTTCATTTCTAGCATCACTATAAGAGCTTCCAATTGTTAATGATGGTTTATAGGAATTTTTTGTACTTTGGTAACTATCTACTAATGCTTTATTATTATATTGTGTAGCTTGAATTAGCTTATTTTGAATTGATAGGTTTACTATCTCATCTAAACTTTCACTATATAAAAATAAAGGAAAGATAAGTAATAAAAATCTATTTTTCATATATTTTCCTTTAAGATATTTATCTTACTAGAAAGATAACATTGTTTAACTTATATTTGTCTTACTAGAAAGACATAATCTTTACTATGTTATACTTATATTATGAAAAAAGAAACATTAGACAATTACTATACAAATGTATTTCAAGGAGAGAGTGAGGTTTTAGGTTTAGCATTACCTATGACATTGATTCACAAATATATGTTTAATCAAGGATGTGCACTTCTTGAAGACAAATATGATTTAAGCCATTCTCAAATGGATGTATTAGCAACTTTATACTTTAATGGAAAAGTTATGAGACCAACTGAACTTTATGAAGCTACAATTTTTTCATCAGGTGGAATGACAAAGATTTTAAAAAAACTTAAAGATAGAAATTTCATTTCAAGAGTCGCTTCAGCTGAAGATAAAAGAAGTATGCTAGTTAAAATTACAACAGATGGTGAACAAATAGTTCTTAAAGCAAAAGATGATTTAGTTATGCAAAAAAATGAAATTTTTCAAAATTTGAATAAAAATGAGAAAGAACAATTAAATGCAATATTAAAAAAACTCGTATATAATATTTTTGATAAATAATATATAACTTATAGGATATATTTAGCGCATATATATCCACTAGTAAATGCCCACTGAAAATTATATCCACCAAGTTCGCCAGTCACATCAAGAACTTCACCTATAAAGTATAAATCTTTTTGTAATTTACTTTCCATTGTATTAACATTTATCTCATCTGTAGATATTCCACCTTTTGTAACTTCAGCTTTTGTATAGCCATAATTTCCAGCTGGTGCCATTTCATATTTTCGTATATCTATATCAAGTTCTTTAGTAGCTCTTTTGAATCTTTTTGGAAGATAAGTATTTTTATTAGGCAAAAAATCTATAGAAAACTTCCCTTTTTTCCAATAAAGTGATGTCGTTAATATAGCTGGACCACTACACCCTTTATGAGTAAATAGCATATCACCAACTACTTCTTTATTATCAACTTTAATTTTTACTGGCAATGACAGACCACTTAATTCTTTAAACCAAAATTGATCTTTTTGTACTGTAAATCCTACAAGTGCAGGATCAAGTCTAGCTATGTTATGTCCAAAATCTTGTGCAATTTTAAATCCAATATCACTTGCTCCAAGCTTTGGAAAACTTTTACCACCACTAGCAACAATTAATTTTTTTGATTTTATACAATTATTATTTGTCTTTATTACAAAATCATTATCATAATAGTTTACATCTTCAACTTTTGTATTTAATTTAAAATGTATTTTGTTTGTCAGCTTTTTAAACAATGATATTACTTCACTACTACTATTACAAAAATAAGTACCTTTTACAATCTTCTCTTTTAAATGAGGATGTAAATCATGTGAAGCTAAAAATTTTAATAGATCTTTGTTGTCAAACTTTTCGAAACAACTTTTTATAAATTCTTGTTCAGCTAAAAATTTTGATGATTCTAAATATTTATTAGTAATGTTACATTTTGCTCCACCACTAACTTTTATCTTTTCCCCTATTTTAGGGTTACTATCTATTACACATATTTTCAGGTTTTTATTATTTAAGATAGATGCACACATCAAGCCACTAGCACCTGCTCCTATTATCACGATATCATATTGATCTTTATTCATAATTATAGTTTATCACTTTTTTACAAAGCATTGGGTAAAATATCCATAATTTAAATGGAGAGATAAATGATTAAACATATTGTATTTTTTAAACTTTCCCAAGACGGTATAAATCATAAAGATGAAATTGTACAAAAGCTAACTAACCTTAAAAATGATATTGACTTCATAGTAGATTTAGAAGTTGGAATTAATTTTGCACCAGAAGATAGAGCATGTGATCTATCATTAATTGTTGTTTTAAACACTAAAGAGGATCTTGAAGCTTATGCAATACATGATAAACATATCCCTGTAGTTCAATTTATTAAACAATATGCTGTTGAATCAAAAGTTGTGGATTACGAGATATAGATGAAATATTTTATTATTTTATGTTTACTTTTAAATTCTTTATGGGGTGGTGAAATTGCAGAATTTATCCCTAGTTCAAACTGTACAACAGAATTGTGTGACTTTGATTCAGAGTTTAATGTAGAACCACTAATACAACAATCAAAATGTCCATCTTTAGATGGTTATAATAGATTTATTACAAAACACAATGATACTCTTTATACAAATATATTAACTCCTATATCAAATAGTTATGTAAGTATTACAAATGAACCTTTTAGAAATGGGGTGAGTAACTTTTTTTATAATCTTGGATTTCCTATTAGATTTGTAAATAATATATTGCAATTTGAGATAAAAGATGCTGCAGAAGAAACAGCTACATTTATAATAAATAGTACTGTTGGAGTTGTTGGTATTTTTAAACCAGCTCAAAATTACTTTGGTCTAAAAAGTCATAGAGAAGACTTTGGACAAACATTAGCTGTGTATGGTGTTGGTAGTGGATGTCATATTGTATTACCATTTTTTGGACCATCTAATGCAAGAGATATTTTAGGACTCACTCTAAGTTCACAATTTGAAGTAACACATACAGACCACCATAATATAAGATCTGAAAAAACACTTGCCTTAAAGATATATGAAAAGATAAATAATTCACCAAATACTTTAAAGCAATATAAACTAATTAAAGAAGATGCTCTAGATTTATATCCATATATGAGAGACATTTATGAACAACATAGACAAAAAGAGATTAAGGAATAACATTTGAAACTTATTAAATATATTATCTTCATTGCCCTACTACTAAATATTACAACTATTAGTGCAAATGAAACAAGCACTGTGGAAAAAGAGTTTATAGTAACTTTTGATAATATTATTACTATTGTAAAAGATAAATCATTAGACAAAGATACTAGAAATAAAAATATTGTAAGTGCAATTGATCCAATATTCGATTTTGAACTTATGGCTAAGCTATCACTTGGAAAACAATGGAACCAGCTTAACGACTCTCAGCAAAAAGAGTTTGTAGTTTTGTATGTAAACAGAATGAAAAATTCTTACTCAAAAAAGATTGATGGATTTGCTGATGAAAAAGTAACTATTGATAATATTCAACAAGTAAATAAATCTAGAATAATTATAGATACACAGCTTGTGGGTAGTGGAGAACCTATTAAAATTACTTACAAATACTATAAAACAAAGGAACAAAAGTTAAATAAGAAACAATGGCTTGTTTATGATGTGATAATTAGTGGAATCAGTATTATCAAAAGTGATATAGCGCAATTTAGTTCTATTTTACAACGGGATACCATTACAACTTTAATGGATAAGATGAGAGATTAAGCGATATATGCTTAAATACCCAAAGATAATTTTATCTATAGTTGCAGTATTATTTGTATTACTTGCTCCACATGCACTAAAACTTGAAATTGATGCTAGTGCTGATACACTTTTACTTGAAGGTGATAAAGATTTAGCGTTAACAAGACAGCTTAGTAAACGCTACGAAGCACCAGATGTACTTGTAGTAACTTATAAACCAAAAGAAGACCTACTATCGCAAAATACACTAAATACTATTAGAGAGCTTAGCAATCAACTAGAAAGCTTAAAGGCTGTAAAATCTGTCACATCAATACTAAATGTACCTCTTTTGCAATCTCCAGTAAAACCAATAAAAGAACTATTAGAAAATATACCAAACTTAAGTACTAATAATATAGATAAACTTCTAGCAAAAGAAGAATTTTTAACTTCACCTTTATATAGCAAAAGTTTAGTAAGTGAAGATTTTACAACTACAGCAATTTTAATTAATTTACATGCTGGATTATCTAAGGATGAAAATCACCACAATATTGTAAATATACGAAAGATAATTCAAAATTTTGAAAACAATGGAAAACTACATCTTGGTGGTGTAAGTATGATTGCAGATGATATGATAGAATTTGTTAAAAATGACTTGCAAACTTTTGGTATTGTTGTCTTTTTAATACTAATCGCTGTTTTATTTATACTATTTAGAAAAATAAAATGGATACTAATACCTATTGGTATTTGTACTGTTTCTGTTGTCATTACTAGTGCTCTATTAGCATTATTTGGATGGAAGATATCTGTCATATCATCAAATTTTATATCATTACAACTAATTATGAATATGTCATTGATTATACATCTAGCAGTCAAATATAGAGAACTATTAAATAAAAATCCTGAAGAAACACAATATAATCTAGTTTTAAATACTATTAAGACTATGGCTAAACCTTCATTTTTTGTTGTAATTACAACTATTGCAGGTTTTTCATCTTTAGTACTTAGTGGCATATTACCAATTATCCATTTTGGATGGATGATGAGTTTAGGTATTAGTATATCTCTTATATTAACTTTTATTATTTTACCAAATGCATTACTATTACTCCAAAAAGATAAGGTTCAAGAAAAACTAACTAGCAATAAACCATTTACTTCAAAAGTAGCTGTAGTAGTAGAAAATCATCCATATAAAATATTAATATCATCTCTAATTGTTATTATATTTTCAATAACAGGCTCAACAAAACTATTTGTTGAAAATAGCTTTATAGATTATTTCAAGGAAGATACTCAAATTTATCAAGGGATGAAAGTACTTGATCAAAAGCTTGGTGGGACAACACCACTTGACGTCATATTAACATTTAAAGAGAATGAAGTTAAAGTTGAGGCTAAATTAGATGATTTTTTGAATGAATTTAATAAAGAGATGGATGAAGAACCTGCATCTAAAGAACAATATTGGTTTACATCTGACAAAATGGAGACTATCAAACAAGTTCATAATTATCTTGATTCATTAGAAGCTATAGGAAAAGTTCTATCTTTACATACAGTTGCACAAGTTGGAAAAACATTAAATAATGGTGAAGACTTAGATAACATATCTTTAGCACTTATGTATAATAAACTACCAACAGAATATAAAAAAATATTACTAGATCCATATGTAAATATTGAAAATAATCAAGTGCGATTTAGTACTCGTATTATTGATTCATTACCAGATTTAAGAAGAGATGATCTATTAAAACAAATAGAAAATGATCTGCAAAATATTATAGATCCAAGATTTGAACAGTTTCAAATTACAAACTTACTTGTGATATATAATAATATGCTTCAGTCTTTATTTGACTCTCAAATTAAGACTATTGGTGTAGTTGTATTTGTTTTATTTATTATGTTTTTAATTTTATTTAAAGATCTAAAGTTATCGCTAATAGCTATAGTTGCTAATACAGCACCTG
>JADHTT010000061.1 GCA_016784825.1 Campylobacterales bacterium | reverse complement strand
AGTACTTTTAGATGAAGCTTCATGTTGTGGTGCTTCTCACCTACAAGATTTTGATGATAACTTATCATTAGTTTTAAATGCTAGAAATATCTGTTATGCAGAAAAATTAGGACTAGATATGGTTACTATTTGTAATACATGTCAGTTAAATACAGCACTTACAAAAGATAGATTAGATAGTGATCCAATATTAAAAGCAAAAGTTAACGAGCAATTAGCAGAAGTTGGTTTAGAATATAAAGGTACATCAACTGTAAGACATTTCTTATATGCACTACAAGATGATTATGGATACCAAAAGATTCAAGATCAAGTAACAAAACCAATGACTGATGTAAATATTGCATCGTTCTATGGTTGTCATAATATTAGACCAAGCCATTTACAACATAAATCAAATGGTGGTGAAAGCTCTTATAATCCAACATCATTAGATAATCTTGTATCTGCTCTTGGTGGTAATGCTGTTGATTATGAATCTAAAAATAAATGTTGTGGTTTCCATGTTGAACTACAAGCTCCAGAAACTGCAAATAGATTAAGTGGTGCAGCTATGACAGATGCGATTGATAACAATGCAGATGTTATGGTAACTCCATGTCCTCTATGTCATTTAAGAATGGATGTTCAACAACATGGTATTTCAAAAGAAGTTGGTAGAGAAGTGAATATTCCAGTATTACATTTACCACAAATGGTAGGTATTGCTCTTGGAATCTCTCCTGAAGCATTAGGGCTTCATCATAATATAGTAGAAGTGAACGTATAACAACTATACTTTCACACTATTATGGCATTAAAAGCTTGATTGTTTACAGAAGTAAACTTCATAGCTTTTGCCTTGTATTAAAATATATCTAACAGTATTAATCCCCATACAGCAACAAATAATACAATACTTAAAAATACAATCGTACTTCCAACATCTTTTGCACGACCTGCCATATCATGATGTTCTAATGTCACTAAGTCTACAGCTCTTTCAATTGCACTATTTGTAGCTTCTGCTATTAATACACCCATTAATGATATAAACATAAGTAATTTATATACTAAAGATAGATCTATTAAAATTATAAATGGTATTAAAATAAAAGCTAATATTAATTCTATTTTAAATGATGTTTCGGTTCTAATTAAATCTAATAAGCCTTTCAAGGCATAAGTAGTATTTTTAAAAAAACTATATTTTGGTTGGTTTCTCATGGTAAAATATCCTTTTTAGCTTCCATGTATAATATCCATATTTTTGTTATATACTTCGGTTTTTACATTAAAAAGACCTAATATTGTATGAAATAAGTTATCTTGTGAGTATTCAATTTTACAATTATTATTGAATAGAATCTAAAATCTGTTTTAGTATCTCTTTTTGATTTTTCTTAAATTTTGGTAAGTTATTAATATCAAAAAATCTAACTTGTTCATTTTCATCACATATATACTTTGCTAATAGTTTATCACCTTTAAAATACTTAAAAATATAATCTAATTTTGTAGCATCCACAAGATATATACCTATATCTTTTTCTTCATTTTCTTGATAAAAATATTTTGTTAATAGGTATTGATGTATAAATATCCCTGATTCTTCTTGAAATTCTCTTTGAGCAGTGCCTTTTGGTGTTGTATCATTCCTATCAACTGCACCTTTTAAAAACCCCCATTTAGAATCACTTCGTATAGATTTACATAGTAGTAATTTTACAGTACTATCCTCATGTTTATAAAGTGCTATGCCATATGCTTTTAGCTTATTCATTAAATAATATTTTCTTTTTTGCTATACAATATATAGACATATATAAATAAAATCATAAGTGGAACTAGAAGAGCTATTTCTGGTATAAGAACGCCACCTGATGATAGTTTATGTAAGAAAAATAATATTCCCCATAGCCCAAGAGTAAGTGCTACACTAATTGAAGAGAATTTATTGATTTGAAAAAATCTGTTACTTACTGAACTATATAAAAATATTAGCACAATAGCAGGTATTACAAAAAAAGGCACTAGCATATTATAGTATAGTGTATTTCTGATAGCTGTAGTATCTAGGTCTTGTTTAGATAATAAGAAATAAGCTTGTATTGAATCAATAATAGAATAGTTTGTTTTTGCACTATATACATTATCTAAAATTTTTGGCTTAAATCCTTCTAGGGTGTAAAGAAATTTTTCATGTGTAACAGTAAGTTTACTTGAATCCCAATCTATTTTACTTGGCTTTCTAATAATTTTTGCATCCAATGCATACCACTTATTATTTTGAAAAGTAGCTTTTTTTGCCTGTATTGTTTCAACTAAATCACCATCTTTTACAAGATAAATATCTACACCTTCTGCCTTTTTTTCTAATGGATATAGTTTATTAAAATAAACAAAATAGTCATTATATTTTAAAAATATATTCTCTTTAGTATTTGTAAAGTAATTATTATTTAAAATCTTTTTCTTTTGTTGTTCAGAATATGCCATAGGTGTACTTTGTAGACCGATTAATATAGTTGTAATAAACAAAGCCGTAAAGATAATAGGCTTAAGTATTTGTTGTTTTGTGGCACCTACAGAATAAAATGCAACAAATTCATTGTTTTTAATAAGGGTAATTATAAAAACAACCCATCCAAAAATCAGCGATAATGGCAACACAATAGAAAGCGTAAAAAATCCATTATATAATACATACAATAGTTGAAGGTTGGCAGAGTTTGGTAATGACTTGAGGTTTTGTAATAGATCCATACCTACGAAAAATAGTTCTAATGAAAATAGTACAATGAGAAAAAATTTAATATATTTAGTGATTAAATATTTTGTAATTATATTTAGTTCCAATAGTAAGTCCTAATTTAAACTTTCAGTGTATATTGTGATTGTACTTCTTTTAGATCATTTACTTTAAGTGCATCAATCGCTTTTATTGTATGATCTATTATACTATCTAGTTGGTTTAATTCATCTTTTGAAAAGTTAGATAAAACATAATTAGCAACATCAGCTTTGTCTTCTGGTTTACCAACACCAACTCTTACTCTTATATAATCTTTACCAATATGAGAATCAATTGATCTTAGTCCATTATGTCCACCATGTCCACCACCTATTTTAAATCTAAGTGTACCAAATGGTATATCAATATCATCGTGAATTACTATAATATCTTCATTTGGAATATCATAATAATTTGCAATAGCAATAATCGACTCACCAGATAGGTTCATAAATGTTTGTGGTTTTACATATAAACTATTTGAGGCTTTAGTGGTAATAGCTTTAAAATTTGGATTATTTATATTATTTGAAAGAGACAGTCCTTTAATTATCTTATCGATAATTAAAAAACCTATATTATGTCTAGTTTGGGAATATTTTTCACCAGGATTCCCAAGACCTGCAATTAAGTACATAAGATTACTTAATTTTCATTACACCAACAACTGGTACTCTTGGATCTAAGAAACACTCTACATTTGCAGGTAAGTCTAAATCTCTAACTAAGTAGTTGTCACCAGTATCTAAATCAGTTACATTAAAGTGGAATGATTTTGGTAAATCTTTATACTGAGCTTTAACTTCTACTCTTTTTCTGTGGTATGCTAAGATACCTTTATTTTTAAGACCTTTTGGAGTCCCTTCAGTAGTAACTGGTACCATGAAGTTAGCTTTAACACCATCTTGAACAACCATTAAATCTACATGTAATAATGCAGATGTTACTGGGTGTTTTTGGTAATCTTGAACTACAACTTTACAAGTGTTTCCACCTACATTTACATCAAAAGCAATTTCTGTTTTGTTCTTCATAAATCTAATAAAATCATTTACTTTAAATGCAGCATTGATATTCTCAAGCCCTTTTCCGTAAATGTTAGCAATTAGATAACCATCTCGTCTTAATGTTTTTGTACTTTGTTTTACGATACTATCTCTAACGATACCTTCTAACATTTTGTTTCCTTGTTTTGAATTGAAATGGGATTTTACTGAAAAATTATTTATAAAGTGCTTAAACTAGTTGCTACATCTTTATAAAATGGTGCTAATGGTGCTAAAGTTAGATTGTTGTCTCTTTGCTGTTTCCCCCACATTGGTTCTGGGAAAAAGTTATCATTTTTAAATCTTGCCATGATATGAAAATGAACATGTGGTACATAATTACCAAATGATGCTATATTGATTTTGTCACATTTAAAATACTCAAGCATATTTGTCTCAATAATATCTGTAGCTTCCCAAATCATATGTTTTGTTTGCTTATCACACATACTAAATTCTTTGATTGGCTCTTGTGTGAAAATTTTTAACCAAGGTATTTGTGATGGCTCAATTTCAACTTTTATAATTGAATTTTCAAATATTATATTAGACATATATTTACTTACACAATCATATCTATATTTTTATGAGCATGAAAAATATGATGTAATTCTTTTCTGTCATCTTCATTGTGCACAAGCATTTGAACTTTGTGACTAATGAATTTACCCTTGCTACTTTTTTTAGAAATAGTTACTTTGTGCTCTCTTTGACCAATAGTCTCTTGTAAAACTATTTTAATATCTATCTCTTGTCTCATTACTAGTTTATATTCCCATTTACATGGGTAATCTAGTTCTAGTTTGTGATCTTCTAAATTAATCATCTATTTACTTTCTCTATTAAAATCACCAGTTTTACCACCAGATTTTGACTCAAGTTGAACATTAGAGATAATCATACCTTTATCAATAGCTTTTACCATATCATAGATAGTTAAAAGTCCAATACTAGTTCCTGTTAGTGCTTCCATCTCTACACCTGTTTGACCTGTTAGTTTCGTAGTAACTGTTAGTTTAAATCCAGGAAGATCATCTAATTGTTCTATATCACAATTTACACCTGTAAGTAAAAGAGGGTGACACATAGGTATTAGGTCTGGAGTCTTCTTAGAGCCTTGAATAGCTGCAATTACAGCTGTTTGTAATACTGGTCCTTTTTTATTTTGATTTGAAACTACATTATCAAAAGCTTCTTGACTCATTGATATTATTCCACTTGCACTTGCTATTCTTGTTGTATTGTTTTTATCTGATACATCGACCATTTTTGGTCTATCTTGTTCATCTAGATGAGTTAATTTCACGTTAAAATCCTTATAAATATCGCATATTGTATCATTTTTAAGTTTATTTATGTATAATTCGCATCAAGACTAATATAAATTATTGGTTAAATTTTAAAAAAAGGTGGTGATTTTAATGCCAGGCATTAGAGTTAAATCTGAAGAATCGTTTGACGAAGCATACAGAAGATTCAAGAAGCAATGTGACAGAAGTCTTATTGTAACTGAAACTAGAGCTAGAAGATATTTTGAACCTGAAACTGAAAAGAGAAAGAAACAAAAAATTAACGCTAGAAAGAAAATGCTTAAGAAACTTTACATGTTAAGACGATATGAGTCAAGACTGTAATCAATTCTTTTGATACCAGAAAAAAGGGGAAGAGTTTATCTCTTCCCCTTTTTTTATTGCAAGATAGACAAGTATGCCTATCTTTATATATTTAGTCTCTTGTAGCTAAAATTTCTACAGATTCTATAGTATCACCTTGGTTGATTGAATCAAGTACAGTAAAACTTGAATCATCATTATCTTCAATAGCACCAAATACAGTATGACCACCATCTAGGTGAGGACATGCTACAAAACAAATGAAAAATTGACTACCACCAGTATCTTTACCTGCATGTGCCATAGAGATTGTTCCTCTATTGTGTACTTGACCATTTGCGTCTGTTTCACATGCAATTGACCAAGATGGACCACCTGCACCTGTACC
>JADHTT010000060.1 GCA_016784825.1 Campylobacterales bacterium | reverse complement strand
AGAACAAGTTATGCAAATTGTACAGACTATTGGTGGTTTTTCTCTTGGTGGAGCCGATCTTGTAAGACGAGCTATGGGTAAGAAGATTGTTGAGGAGATGGATAGACTTAAGGTAGAGTTTGCAGATGGTGGAGTAAAAAAGGGTTACAATAGAGCTCATTGTGAAGAGCTATTTGATCTAATTGTTAAGTTTGCTGGATATGGATTTAATAAATCACATTCTGCAGCTTATGCAATGGTAACATTCTATACTTCATATTTAAAAGCATATTACCCCACAGAGTTTATGGCAGCACTGCTAACAAGTGAAAAAGATAAAACTGATAAAGTAGTAAGATATGTAGATGAGGTTAAGAGAATGGGCTATGAGCTTGTTCCTCCACATATTAATAAATCAGATCTTGTATTTTCAGCTGATACTTTAGATGAAAAAGAGGTTGTAATGTTTGGTATGGGTGCCCTAAAAGGTGCTGGAGATGTTGCAATTAAATCTATATTAAAATCTAGAGAACTTGAAGAGTTTAAAGACTTTGGTGATTTTGTAAGTAGAATTGATGGAAGTAAAGTAAATAAAAGGGTATTGGAAACACTAATTAAATCTGGAGCTTTTGATAACTTTGGTTTTAGTAGAAAAGCAATGCTTGATCAAATAGAATATATTGTAGAAACAGTTGGGAAAGCTGCACAAGCCAAAAAAATGGCAGTTGGGTCACTATTTGGAGATGATGAAGAGCTAACAACAGTTGATATCCATTTAGAAAACTGTACTGAATATGAAGATAAAGAGATTTTAGAATTTGAAAAAGAATCACTTGGATTTTATGTATCAGGACATCCTTTAAATAAGTATAGAGAGTCACTTGAAGAGATTAATTATACATTAAGTAGTGAGATAGAATCTTTAAGAGATGGTGATACGACACTTTTAATTGGTAAAGTCGAAAATATAGTTCAAAAGGTAAGTAAAAAAGGTAATAAGTTTGGTATTGCTACACTTATGGATCTTCACGGTAATATTGAATTTATGCTATTTGAGAATAGAATTAAAGAATTGGATGAAAACTTTGATATGACAAAACCAATTGCGTTTAAGATGAAAGTTAAGATTGACGATTTTGGTGTTAAGTTTAATGTTCAAAAGATGACTTCACTTAAAGATGCTAAAAAAGAAAAAGTTACAAAAAATAAGATTGAGCCTAAAGTTGAATTACCGCTTACTCTAGCTGTAGAGTTTCAAAAGCAAGATACAACTTTGATGCAACTATTTGATATTGTAGCAAATAACCAAGGGAAACGTCCTTTAAAAATTATTATAAAATCAAAGCTAAAAAATATTGAAATAGATTCAGCATTTCATGTGAGTACTAAAGTAGAAGAATTAGCAAGTAAAATTAATGGAGTATCTGTTGAGTAAGAAAACAATATTAATAACAAATGATGATGGGTTTGAAGCGGTTGGCTTAAAGCATCTAGTAGAATCATTAAAGCCTATAGCTAATATAGTTGTTGTAGCCCCAGATAGAAATCAAAGTGCATGTGCACATAGTATGACATTAAACAGACCACTAAAGATGGAAAGTTTTGATGATGATAGCTTTACTATAGATGGTACACCTACAGATTGTGTATTTGTATCACTTCATACTATATTTGATGATGTGAAGCCAGATCTATTAATAAGTGGTATAAATATAGGGTCAAATATGGGTGAAGATATTACATATAGTGGAACAGTAGCTGGTGCTATGGAAGCAGTGCTACACAATGTACCAGCAATAGCAATTTCACAAGTGTATAATAATTTAAATTCAAATGAAAATAAAAATGATTGGGATTTTGAACTAGCAAAGCAAACTATAGTAAATTTAGTAGACAAAATATTTGATACTGGCTTCCCTTTAGATAAAAGAAAGCTATTAAATATTAATATTCCACAGATATTACCAAGTCAATGTCAAGGAATTAGAATTAGTAAAGCTGGATATAGAGAGTATGGTAATGATATACATACTCATCATAGTCCAAGAGGTGAACAGTTTCATTGGATAGGGCTACACCCACTTATTTGGCAAAGTGATGAACAAAAAGATTGTGACTTTGAAGCTATTAAGGCAAATTGTATTTCAATTACACCTATTAAGCTTGATCTTACAAGCTATGAAGATATAAAAAAATTAGAAGAATGGATATAATAATGGAAAATTTAACAGAACAATTAAAAAAAGATATGAAAAAAATCGTTGGAGATTTTAATAGTGAAGCTATGATGGTAGAGGTATTAAAAAAAAGACTTACAAAAAAAGAATTTAAATTTTATAGATTAAGATGTGAAGATGCTTCTAAAGCACAGATGTTAGATACTTTAAGATGTGATGAAAAAAGACTTGAAGAGATACAAAAGCAAACAATTTTAAAGTTAAATCAAGAAAAACTTAAAAATGAACTTATGGGTTAGCTTTCTCATTGCACTTCTTTTTATAGGGTGTGGTGACAAAAGAATCATAGAAACGAAACCAGAAGTTTCACAAGCTAAATTAGAAAAAATACCACTAGATAATATTGATGGATTTTCTAAAGATAATTTAGATTTGGCATTAGAGGTTTTTCAAAAAGATTGTAAAGCACGACGGGTAAATAAAACACTAAAAAGCATATGTAAAGAAGCTAGCAATTTTAATAATGGATACGAATTCTTTACCAAAAATTTTGATGGATATAGACTTTTAAATAAAAATAAAAGTGATGATGGACTTATTACAGGGTATTATGAACCAATATTAAATGGTAGTTTAATAAAAACAACAAAATTTCAATATCCTATTTATGCATTACCAAATGATCTTGTAAATATATACCTAGGTGATATATATCCCCAGTTAAAAGAATATAGATTACGAGGTAAATTAAAAGGTAATCGTGTAGTGCCATATGATACTCGAGAACAATTTGACTCCAAAGAACATAAAGATATAAAAGTTCTATGTTATATTGATAGTAAGGTTGATAGATTTATGTTAGAGATACAAGGTAGTGGTAGAGTAAAACTACAAGATGAAACTATTATTAATATAGGCTATGCTGGACAAAATGGACATCCATATTATCCAATAGGTAGAAAGCTTATTGAAGATGGTGAAGTTAAAGCTTCTAATATGAGTATGCAAGCTATTAGAAAATGGTGTGATGATAATCCAACAAAAGTGGATGATCTTTTAAATTTAAATAAAAGTAAAGTATTTTTTACAAAAAGTACAAGAACTGCTACAGGGTCTTTAGGTGTACCACTTGTGGCAAAAAGAAATCTTGCAGTTGATAGAAAATATATACCACTTGGATATCCAGTGTTTATAAATACTACAAATCCAATAACAAACGATAAAATAGATAAATTAATGGTGGCTGCTGATACAGGTGGAGCAATTAAAGGCGATATAAGAGCTGATTTTTTCTGGGGTAGTGGAGAAGAAGCTAAGAGAAATGCTGGTAAAATGGCACAAAATGGTAAATTGACTATATTAATTCCTAAAGCTAAAAAGCAAGATAGATGGTCAAACAACACAAATAAATATTTAAAAGTTCAATAAAGGATGAGTATAAACATGACTAAAAGACATATAACAAATAAAATCTCAGATATTTTTCATAAGTTCGCAACTACGCAGTTCCCTTCAATAATTCAAAATATTATCAATACAGGATATGTAAAGATACTAGGTTTAGATATGAGTGAATTTAAAAACCCTAGTAGCTATAAAACACTAAATGAACTATTTACAAGAGCTTTGGTAACTCCAAGAGAATTTGATACTAGTTTAGATAACTTCATATCTCCAGCAGATAGTTTTGTATCAGCACAAGGTGAGATTAAAGGTGAAACTGCATTACAAATAAAGGGTATGGAATATTCTGTAAAAGAGCTTTTAACTGATAATATTAGTAGTAATAATTTTTCAAAAATGATTGATGGTGATTTTATGAATCTTTATCTATCTCCAAAAGATTATCATAGATATCATATGGCATATAATTGTAAAGTAACAAAACTTATCCATGTACCAGGAAAACTTTATCCGGTTAACTTTAAATATTTAAACAAACAGCCATCACTTTTTGTAGAAAATGAAAGAGTGATATTAGAGTGTATTACAGATGATGATAAATTATTTTATATGGTATTTGTAGGTGCTCTAAATGTAGGAAAGATGGTATTTGACTTTGAACCAGCAGTAGAAACAAATAGCGATGTATCGCAGATAAAAGTATATGAATATGATGATATGAAGATTAAAAAAGGTGATTGCTTAGGTCACTTTAAAATGGGATCAACTGTACTTATGTTTTGGGAAAAAGATATGGTAAAATTAGAGAATTTAGAGAATCAGAAGGTGAGATTTACAGATATAATATCTAGTTTAAAATAGATACATATTTAATGTTAAAATATATACTTGCATTTATTGTTATTACTATTATTGTTATCTCAATCTTACTTACTAAAATTAATACTAATATCAATGAGCAAACAATAAATTTTGCTATTGATAAATCTAAAGTAGCACTTCCATCACAATTTAATAAAGAAAAAATAGATGCTCTTAAGATAGGATTATTATTAGCAAAAAATAAACAACTTATAGATGCATTAGAAAATGATGATGAAGACCTTGGGTATGAGATACTTTATAATATTACTAAAAATATAAAAAAGCATACATCAGAACAATTAAGAATACAGATTATTACAGCTGATAAATTAATATTTGCTCGTAGTTGGGACGATGTATATGCTGGTATGCCAATTGGTGACTATAGAAAAGATCTTGAGTATTTTGAAAAGAGTAGAAGTCCAAGAGCATCTATAGAAGTTGGTGCAATGTTAACATTAAAAACAACAATCCCTATCTATAAAGATGGCTTTCCTCTAGGCTTTATTGAAGTTATTAGCCTTTTTGATAATGTAACAAGCTATTTAAAAAATATTGGCTTAGACCTATATATCTTGATGGACGACAAATACGCAAATATCTCAGTACTAATGCGAAATAATGCAATTATTGATAATTTTATAATTGCAAATAAGAACTACAATAATAAAAATATATCAATATTAAATCAGTTAAACTTTGAAAAATTAGTTTCAGGTGATATTGAATATAAAGATAAAAACTATATATTTTCACAAGATATGTTAAATGGAAATGGTAAGAAAATTGGTATTTTTGTATTTGTAATTTCTAGAGCTAACCTTGAATACTTTAAAACATACAACAATGAATCAATATCATTTGTCAATTTAAGTAGAGATGAATTATATGAAACTGAAAGTAATTCACAATATAAAGATATCTATAGTGAGAAACTTAATATCCAAACACTTTTAAGTGTTAAAGATAACATACCAAGCAAAGACAAATTAAATCATATTCAATTGATTAGATCAAAATTAAATACATATACAAAAGATGAATTAATAAACTTTATATTAAATGAAAAGAAAGTAAAAACTATACATGGAGAGATAAGATGAAAATATTATTATTAGAAGATGAATATGCACTAAGAATTAGTATTAAAGAGTTTCTTGAAGATTTAAATTATACTATAGATGATTACAGTGATGGAGAGGATGCATATAATGCAATTTATTCAAACTCTTATGATTTATTACTTTTTGATGTAAATGTACCAACTATGAATGGCTTTGAGGTTTTAAAAGCTATTAGAGAGGATAAAATTAAAATTCCAACCATTTTTTTAACATCTATGACTGATATGCAAAGTTTAAAAGAGGGGTATAACGCTGGGTGCTGTGATTATGTTAGGAAGCCATTTGATTTAGATGAATTAGATTTACGTATTACACAAGTGTATAATAGTTTTTACATGGATAGTAGTGAAAATATAACACTTGCAGAAGATTTAATCTTTGAGATGAAAGAGGGACAACTATTTTACAAAGATGTAGAGATAGTATTGCGAAAAGCAGAAAAAGATGTACTAGATTTACTTGTAAAAAATTTAAATGCTACAGTATCAATGGGTATGTTTCAAGATGAAATATGAAATGATTATGTGGATCCTGGAACTATCAGAGCACATATAAAGAATTTAAAACAAAAGCTTCCAAATAGTGATCTTATTAAAAAT
>JADHTT010000059.1 GCA_016784825.1 Campylobacterales bacterium | reverse complement strand
TAATATTGATATAAAATCATTTAATGAAAAATATTATAAAAAACATCTTGGTGGAAAATTAGCAAATATTTTAGAAAACTTAAAATTTTTCGTACAGAATAATATACATGTAGAGATCACTACATTAATTGTCCCTACTCAAAATGATTCTGAAGATGAGATTAGACAAATTGCTTCATTTATTGCTAATGAATTAGGTGTAAATATCCCATGGCATATCTCAGCATTTCATCCTGATTATAAAGAATTAGACTTACCACCAACTTCAATTGAGATACTAAAAAAAGCTAGAGATATTGGTGAAAAATGTGGGCTTGAAAAAGTTTATTTAGGAAATGTAAGGATTGATGATGAATAGAAAGATGGCAGTTAATGGACAGTTTTATCCTGATACAAAAGAGGAACTATTAAAATACTTTAGTCATTTCCAAAGTTTGGCAAAGCAACATGCTTTTAATTTAACGACACAGTTTCAAGCTCGTGCGCTAATAGTTCCACATGCAGGATATATCTACAGTGGCTTTAGTGCAGATGTTGCATATGAAACAGTTTCTTTAAATTCAAAACATAAAAGAGTGGTAGTGTTTGGACCATCTCATAGATTTGGATTTGATGGTGCAAGCGTATCACTATTTGAAAACTATGAAACACCTTTAGGGGATTTAAAAATCGATTTAGATTTTGCAAATGATCTGTATGAAAAGTTTGATAGTTTAGATTTTATAGATGAGGTTCATTGTGAACATTCTACTGAAACTCAAATGCCATTTATAAAATACTATTTTCAAGATATAGAAGTTATTGAAATTGTCTATGGTAATATATCTTATCAAGATATAGAAAAATTAATCAAATACACTCTTGAAGATGAAGACAATTTAGTAGTTATTAGTACAGACTTAAGTCATTTTCATACTCTTGAAAAAGCTACGGTGTTAGATAGGATTTGTTTAGATGCTATTGGATCACTTGATATTGAAAAATTTGATAATGGCTGTGAAGCTTGTGGGATGATTGGTTTAAAAGCATTAGTGGAATACGCAAGTAAAAATAGTTATCAAGTACAGTTTTGTGATTATCGTACGAGTGCGGATATTACAAATGATAAACAAAGTGTAGTTGGTTACACATCATTTGTTTTAGGGATATAGATGGAATTAGGATTTTTACTAAAAAAAGTACTAAGTGCAGTACTAATGCCATTTTCTCTTGGATTACTAATATTATTAATTGGACTATTTTTTCTTTTTAAAAATAGTTATAAAAAAGCAAAAGTATTTTTAGTATTTGGTTTTATATGGATTGTATTAATCTCTTATGTACCTGTATCAAATTTTCTAATTGCACCACTCGAAAATAGTTATAAAAAGCTTGATCTAAAAGTTATACCAAAAGATACAAAATATATATTACTTCTTGGTGGTGATAGAGAAAATCGTGGATGGGAAGCGTTAAGAATATATAATTATCTTCCAAATGCAAAGATAATTACATCAGGATATGCTGGACGAGGCACAGTTCCAGAAGCAATTAAAACAGCTAAAGTATTCGAAAGCATAGGTATTCCAAAAAAAGATATTATTATTCATAGTAAACCAAAAGATACTAAAGAGGAAGCAATTAAAATTAAAGAGATTTTAGGATCTTCTAAATTTATACTTGTAACTTCTGCTTACCATATGCCTAGAGCCATGGCACTATTTCAAAAAGAGGGGTTAGAACCAATAGCAGCTCCAACAGATTTTCAAATTAAGGATAGTAATAAAGCACTTTCTGTACCACAGGGAAATAATCTTAAAAAGACTGAACAGGCATGGCATGAATATTTGGGCTTGCTTTGGAGTAAATTAAGAGGACAGATTTAGCAAATAGCTAAACAAATTTAGATAGAATAATAACATATAATTAAAAAAGGGTGTAAATGACATTTTTATTTAACAAAAATAGCCATTTTAATATGGCAAATTTAGTAACATTTTTAAATATTGCTTGTGGAGTATTAGCAATATATTTTTTAACACATGATGAATTTTTTGGTGCTGCACTTTTTGCATGGTGTGCAGGGGCATTTGATATTTTAGATGGGAAGATTGCTAGAAAATATAATCTTTCTACTGAATTTGGTATTCAGCTTGACTCATTTGCGGACTTTTTATCATTTGTGATTGTTCCAGTGATGTTTATATTTTTTGGTGTAATAGATGGCAAAGAGATACACTTTTTAAATACTGCTTTTGTTGCTTTTGCATTTATATACTATGTAATCTCAGGTTTGCGAAGACTTATTCAATTTAATATTAATAGCGAAGAGGGTGAAGTAGCTAAACACTTTATAGGAGTTCCTACACCACTTGGTGCAATTTTATTATGGCTTGTATGGTTAGGGTTTATCTATGAACTAATACCTAGTGAAAATATTGTTTTAGGTCTTATGATATTAGTAGGATTTTTACTTAATTCAAAAATAAAAATTCCTCATCCATAATGGCCAATATAACCTCAATTGATTTAGGTTCAAACTCATTTAGAGTTTTGATTTATGATTGTAAAAATCATAAAGGTATTGGTGACTTTGAGACATCTGTTGGTGCAGCAGATGGTTTAGAGGAGACTGGTAAAATATCTTCTGAAGCAATCCAAAGAATTATAAATGCTATAAATACAAGTATTAGTAAACTTCATTATACTCCACATAAAGCGATAGCTAGAACAACACAAGCTATGAGAAAAGCTTCAAATTCTGATGAAGTAATAGCATACATTAAAGAGCAAACAGGAGTTGAATTTAAAATTATAGAAGCTGTAGAAGAAGCTAGGCTTACATTGCTTGCCGTTGTATATGCACTAAAACGGCATAATCAAAATGATAAAAAGTTTATATTAGTAGATATTGGCGGTGGCTCAACTGAGCTTATTATCAAAGATAGATATAAAATATATAAACAAAGTTTTGATGTGGGTATTGTGACACTGTCTCAAACTAAAAATAGTGCTGAAGTATTAGCATCTTATAAGCAACAGATGAAAGAGTTTATAGATAGTTACAAGCTAGATATAAATGAATTTGATTTTATATCAACAGCAGGAACACCCACAACAATTGCAGCACTAAAATTGGGGATGAATTATAGCACTTATGATAAATCAAAAATAAATGGAACACAGGTTAGTTTAGATGATTTAAAAAATTGTCTAGAGATATTTAATAGTAATACACCAAAATATCTTGAAGAGTTGGTTGGAACTGGACGGCAAGATTATATAGTTACAGGTGTAAATATATTTCAATCAATCTTTGAAATTTTGAATAAAGATTCATCAATAGTATTTGATGATGGCCTTAGAGAAGGGATAGCAATAGATTCTTGCTTTGGTAACCTAGTATAGATACTTAACCACATTTTAATAATCATTTAAGTAGTATATCTTAAAATTATATTATAGGAAAATAATTATGATGATGACTGGAGCGCAGATAGTTACAGAAGCTATTGCAAAAGAGAATGTAGAGGTTGTATTTGGTTACCCTGGTGGGGCAAACATGAATGTATACGATGAGATCTATAAGCAAAATAATTTTCAACATATTTTAACAAAGCATGAGCAGGCAGCAGTTCATGCAGCTGATGCATATGCTAGAAGTACAGGTGAGGTTGGTGTTGCCATAGTTACATCTGGACCTGGATTTACAAATGCAGTTACGGGATTAGCTACAGCATATACGGATTCTATCCCTATGGTTGTTATCTCAGGTCAAGTACCTACAGCAGTGATTGGTACAGATGCATTCCAAGAGATTGATGCTGTTGGAATATCTAGACCATGTACTAAACATAATTTTCTAGTAAACGATGTTAAAGATTTAACACGAGTTTTGAAAATAGCATTTCATATAGCTAAATCTGGAAGACCAGGTCCTGTACATATTGATATTCCAAAAGATGTAACGGCAAATCTAGCTGAGTTTGATTATACACAAGAATTTGATTTACCAACATATAAACCAACTACAAAAGGTAATGTAAGGCAGATTAAAAATGCACTGGAGCATATAGCTAAATCACAAAGACCATTACTATATATTGGTGGTGGTGCTGTTGCATCAAACTGTTATGAAGATATTAGAAAGTTTGCACATATGGCAAATATACCAGTAGTTGAGACACTAATGGCTAGAGGTATCATGAGAAGTGATGATGAACTTCTTTTTGGTATGCTTGGTATGCATGGTGAATATGCTGCAAATATGGCTATGAGTGAAACAGATATGATAATTTGTCTAGGTGCACGATTTGATGATAGGGTTACGGGAAGACTTGATGTATTTGCTAAAAAAGCACATGTTGTGCATGTAGATATAGATCCAGCAAGTATTGGCAAGATTGTTAAGCCAAACTATCCAATTGTTGGTGATTTAGGTATTGTTATGGGACAGTTATTGAAGTATGCTAAAGAATTTACTTTTAATGATTATACTTCTTGGATTGACAATTTAAAAGCATATCAAGAGGAGCATCCACTAGAGTATTTTGAAGATACAAATAGCTTAAAGCCTCAATGGGTAATTGCTAGAACTGGTGAGCTTCTTGGTGATAGTGCACTTATATCAACTGATGTTGGACAACACCAGATGTGGACAGCACAATTTTATCCATTTAACTATCCAAGACAATTTATGACAAGTGGTGGACTAGGAACTATGGGTGTTGGACTTCCTTATGCAATGGGTGTAAAAAGAGCTAATCCAGATAAAATCTCTGTAAACTTTACAGGTGATGGAAGTATAATGATGAATATCCAAGAGATCATCACTTGTACTCAGTATAATCTGCCACATATTAATATTATTTTGAATAATAACTATCTTGGTATGGTAAGACAGTGGCAAACAAGATTCTATGAAGATAGATTATCTGAAACGGTATTAGAAACGCAAGCAAACTTCCAGATGTTATGTGAATCTATGGGTGGAATTGGATTTAAAGTTCATACAAAAGATGAGTTTGATAAAGCTTTAGATGAGGCTGTAAAATCAAATAAAACTGCAATTATTGAGGTTATTATTGATAGAAGGGAAGAGGTTCTACCAATGGTTCCAAATGGTCATGCACTAGATGAGATGCTACTTCTAAAAGGAGATAAATAATGGGTAACTTTAAGGATTTTTATAATAGTGAAGAGAAAAGAGAAGTATTATCGGTTATTGTTGTAAACAAAGATGCAGTTCTTTCTAGAATAGTTGATCTATTTTCTGCTCGTGCATACAATATCGATAGCTTAACAGTTGCTCCAATCCCTCATAGTGAGTATTCAAGAATCACTATAGTGACTATTGGAAGTGCAAGGGTGATTGATCAGATAGTTAAGCAATTAAACAAGCTGCTTCCTGTATTAAAAGTAATTGAACATCAGAATGTTATAGAAAAAGATACAGTACTTATTAAGATACCATTAGATCAAAATTTAAGTGATGTAGATGTTTTGTCTAGAGCTTACAATGGTGATATACAAAATGTAACAGATGATGCTATTGTTGTATCTGCTACAGATGCACCTGAAAGAATTACAAATTTTATCAAGGTTATTCAAAAATACAACCCAATAGAGATAGTTCGAAGTGGTGTTGTAGCGATGGAAAGATAAAAATAGGAAATATTAGATGTTAAGTTTAAATGAGATTTGTAATATATTAGAAATTGATTGTCAAGATAGTATTGAAATCTTAGGACTTAATACTCTAAAAGATGCCACATCTAGTGAAATTACATTTTTAGAAAATAAAAAATATTTAAAAGATTTAAGAGACACTAAGGCTGCTGCAGTTTTATTAACAGCGCAGTTTAAAGATGAAGTACCTGATGGTACAATTGCTTTGGTATGTGATGAACCTTATTTGACACTAGCATATGCATCTAAACTATTTGCTCCAAAAATAATTGAAACTAGTGGTGATGAACCAAATATAGG
This sequence comes from Campylobacterales bacterium, assembly GCA_016784825.1. Next base: position 181 of record JADHTT010000059.1, on the reverse strand, counting down.
ACAAAATTGTACTATTATGGAAAATGTTCATATTGGATACAATACTACAATAGGTGAAAACTGCACAATTATGTCTGGTGCTTTTATAGGAGATAATTGTACAATAGGATCAAATTGTACTATCTATCCAAATGTGATTATCTATAGAGATTGTACTATTGGCAATGATGTGATGATTCAT
>JADHTT010000058.1 GCA_016784825.1 Campylobacterales bacterium | reverse complement strand
ATTGTAATATCAGCAATATCACAAATTTTTAACAATGCACAAAACTCTTTAGGGTGTGGAGTTAATACAATATTATCTTGTTTTAGAATTTTTAATATGACTTTATCATGAAAAATATCTGCATCAATAACTTTTGCAAGTGTATTGTTTAATATTGATTTGTTATATTTTTTACCAAGACCCATTCCTATAGCTATAGCAGTAATATTTTTTGGTAGTTTTTTATCTTGCATAATTGAATCATCTAATTTATTGATTTTTTCATCTGAGACTATAGTGACTAATCCACAGCCAAATGCAAACCCAGCTTTTGCTGCTAATTTAGCTGCACCTTTTTTTTCACCGCAGATAACTGCTAAGTGTCCATAAGTTCCTTTATGTGATACTTTTTTACTTCGTATAGGAAGTTTTAAATCATCTTTTTCTAATAAGTAGCAATTGGTCGAACCCTCATATAGTTCTCTTTGTATTCCTAGATTGGCAACTTTTATTTTTCCTACATACTCTTTTACACAATCTGTAAAAAGTGACTTTTTTAATGCACCCATTGTAATAGTGGTATTAGCATTAAAGCATACTGGTGATATTTGACCATTATTATTTATACCACTTGGTATATCACAAGATAGCTTATAAGTATCAATGTTATTGAGTTGTTTAATTATTTTTATACTTTGTTCATTAAGCTGTCTTGATAGTCCAGAACCAAATAAACAATCTACTATTATAGAATAATAATTTTTTGCATTTGAAATACTTTTGATAATTTCTACATTAACTAGATTAGTTCTATTTAGTTGTATTTTTGCCATACTAGATTTAACACCAAATGGTATGTATAGTTTTACTTTGTATTTAGATTGTAATAGTCTTGCTAATGCAATACCATCTGCACCATTATTACCAGCTCCACATACAATTAAGACTTTTGATTGAGATTTGAATTTTTTTTCAATAAAATTTAACATGGAGTTAGCAGCATGTTCCATGAGTATATCTTCACTTAACGTATATTGCTCATAACATCTTTTATCTAGGCTATTTACTTCATTAAAAACTTTTTGCATCACAATCTCCTATTTAAATCTCCATCCATCTTTTTCAAGGATATTTATAATTTTATCTTTTACATCACCTTGTAGTTCGATCCATTCATCTTTAATAGTTCCACCACAGGCTAATTTTGATTTTAAAAGCTTTAATACAGCTTTTTTCTCTTTATCACTCATATAAAATCTGCCTACTAGAGTTACAGGTTTACCTTTTCTTTTCTCAAATGTAAAGACAAGCTGATGTTCCTCTTTAGTGATCTTATCAAATGTTTTTTCTTTTGCTTTTAGTTTACCAGTATCCCAAGAATCACCATCTAAATTTGAACCCATTTTAAACATTTAAAATCCTTTTACTCGTGGAATACTTTTAATATCATTAAGATTAGTAAACTCTTTTTGCTTATATTGTTCAATTGCTACACGACCAATCATTGCTGCATTATCACTACAGTATTTAAGGTCTGCTAATAAAAGCTTATCGCATCTAAATTCTTTTAATAAACTATCAATCTCTTCTCTTAACTTTAAATTTGCACTAGCCCCACCTACGATTGCAAATTGTGTAGGAGGATTTTGTTTAAAATATTTTTTTAGTTTCATTGTAATATGTCTAATAGCTGCTTTTTGAAATGAAGCACAGATGTCATATTTATCTTGAAGAGTGAGATTATTTAACTCTCCTAGTTTTTCTATATGAACTCTTACTGCATTCTTTAGACCACTATAGCTAAATTCTATATTTGGTGATTGTCTTAAAGGTATAGGAAGATCAAATCTATTTTCATCACCTTTTTGACTATACTCTTGTACTATAGGCCCTCCTGGGTATCCAAGACCAAGCATCCTTGCAACTTTATCAAAGCTTTCACCAAAACTATCGTCCATTGTTTGACCAATGATTTGTATATCATTTAGTGATTTTGCTTCTATTATTTGCGTATGACCACCTGATACAAGTAATATTGTTGATGGTAAAGTAATTGCCTTATCAATAAATAATGAATATATATGACCTTTTAGATGATTAACAGATATTAATGGTAGATCTAGACTTAAAGCTACTGCTTGAGCCATAGTAACACCTTCTGTAAGTGTTAAAGAAAGTCCAGGGTGTGTTGTAACTGCTATAGCTTTTAAATTGTTAAAATATGGTTTGCACTCTTCAAGTATTTTAGGCAAAGCTGTAGCGTGTAGTCTAGCAGCTAATTCAGGTACAACACCTCCATATTGACTATGTTCAATCTCTTGAGATATTTTTTTATGATATATTAGTTTACTATCATCGATAGATGTTATTGCTATAGAGCTATCATCACAAGAAGATTCAATACTAAGAATCATCTTTACAATCCTCATTTACATCTCTTTTTATCCAGTCAATTACACATGATAATTCACCATACCCACTGTCAGCATTTATATGACCTGCATTATCTAATATTTTTAAACCTATGTTTAATTGACTTTGTAGATCTATAGCTTCATCAACACTCATATATGGATCATTAGTACTACTTACCATTATAATCTCTTTTGCTTTTAGATCATCAACAATAGGATAAGGGAAAAAACTTTTTAATTCTTCAATATCACAATTTTGTCTTACTGGTGCTACTAGCATAAGTTTTTCAATAGTCTTTATATTAAATTTATTAACAAAATGAAACCATAAAATATTTGCTAATGAATGACATACTACAATATCTGGTTTGAAATGATTAAATTCTTTTTCTAAAGCATCTAACCATTCGTTAAAATTAGGTAAGTCTTTATTTGGTAGTTGTGGAAAAGAGACGGTGTAATTTTCTTTAATTAACTCTGCTGCACTCCAAGATTGCCAATGTGGGAAATCACTACCACCCCATCCATGTAAAATTAAAACCTTTTTCACGATATTTTATACTTTTTACGCTCTAGACGATCTTGTATTTTATCATCTAGCATTTGAATATTTAACATCTCATCTTCTAGGAAAACTAGACCAACAAGTTCTTTAGGTTTCTTTTGTTCTTCATTGCCATTAAAATGTTTTTTCCAGTTTTCAAATTTATCTTTATAAATATCTACTATTTTGTCTTCGTGGTATTTTCTTTCTAAAATAAGAGCAATAGTTATCATTAGTAGCATTATAAATGGTATTAACATATCAGGCACAGTAACTCCTTACCTCTTTATCAATTTTAAAGATATCATCTATTGTTTTTGGATTGATATGATTAAATTTATCTATTGCATCAATAGTAATTTTTGCTATATCTGTAAATTTAATTTTATTACTTAAAAATTTTTCTACTGCTACTTCATTTGCAGCATTAAGTACTACACCAAGCTCTGGTTTTTCAAGCATCATATCTTTAATATTCCAGATAGGGTATCTCTTTGGATCTATATCTCTAAACTCTAGATTTTGTAGCTTAACTAAATTAGAATGAGGAATAATCTGTTCATCTACTTTCCCCATAATTGCATATGATATTGGAAGTTGCATAGAAGCATTAGCAATATGTGCAGTAGAACTGCCATCAGCAAAATTAATCATAGCATGTATTATTGATTTAGTTTCTACAATAGCATCTATCTTATTTGTATCAAATAGCCATTTTGCCTCAAGTATTTCAAATAGTTTATTTGTCATTGTTGCACTATCAATTGTAATTTTATTACCCATTGACCAATTTGGATGATTTAATGCTGCTTCAATACTCACATTTTCAAGATCTTCTAATGGTAAATCCCTAAAACTACCTCCCGAAGCAGTAATAGTCATACTATCGATTTTTTTACTATCATCTAAAAGATACCAAAGCCCAAAGTGTTCACTATCAATAGGTGTAATATATGATTTATCTACAAATGCTCCGGCAACTACAAGTGATTCCTTATTTGCTAAAGCTACCTTTTTTTTACATTCTATAGATTTTAGTGTTGGTTTTAATCCAAGAAACCCAACTAATGCATTTACAACAATATCAGAACTAGAATTTTCTATTGCATCCAATATTGCATCTTCACCAGCACATGTACTTTTGCTATATCTTCTTTATTTGCAATTACTACATGTGCTGGTTTAATCTCTTTAATTTGCTGATTAAGTAGATCAATATTAGTACCAGCTACAAGTACATCAATATCTATATTAAATCTTTGTGCAATAATTAATGTATTTACACCTATAGATCCTGTTGAACCTAAAACTATCAAACAAATAACCTTAATAGTACTAGCATAATAATTCCACCAAATAGATATCCATCTGTTCTATCTAGAATACCACCATGACCTGGTAATATATCTCCACTATCTTTTACATCAGCTTCTCTTTTTAAATAGCTTTCAAATAGGTCACCAAATACAGAAGCAACAGCAACTACTGCTGATATAATAATTGCAGCAAATATAGATACCTGATCTATACTAAAAATTGTACCAAGTATAGTGGCTGTAATAATACCGCCAGCAACACCTTCTAGTGTTTTGTTTGGACTTGTCTCACAAAATTTTGTTTCACCTATACTTTTACCAGTAAAATATGCTCCAATATCAGCACCAGCCACTACAACAAGTAGCCATAGTAAAGATCCCATTCCAAAAGAAATATATAAAGATAAAAGGAATAAAAATGATGCTATAGGATATAAAAGTGGTAAAAAAAGATCCTTATCTAATTCTTTTGTATATGCTAAAATAGATGCGAATATAATTGCAGTAACAAATATTAAATCCTCTGGTTTAGGATAGAATGCGGCAGCAAGCCATATTGCTCCAGCATAGATATATATCTGATTATTGTCTTTTTGAAATAGATCCATAGCTTCACTAATGGCAACTAATAATAATCCACCTAATAATAACCACATTATAAAAAATGAATCTAGAAGACCAATAATTACTGCAGCAATTAAAAGTGCTACACCTGTTTTAATTCTTGTTGAACTTTCATTTACTATATCAAATATTTTATTGTTTAACATATTCTAAACCTTTATACTAATCGTATTATATGGATTATACAAAACATTTGCTTTTGATTGAATTTTTACATTTCTTCTTTGTGTATAATCAACAAGATAATTACCTTTTGAATCTGTAGAAAATGTAGCAACGATTGAAGCAGCTTTTTCAATAATATATTCTGGTAAACTCTTTTTAGTATTAACAACTATTAAATGTGATGACGGTCTATCTTTAAGATGGAACCAAAAATCACTTGCTCTAGAGTTTTGAAGTAAAAATATATTCTCCCTTTCATCCCGACCAAGCATAATTTTATATCCATCAATAAAGAAGCCTTGATATGGTTGGGACTTTTTTGTCTTTTTTTGATTTTTGTCTTTTTTTGGCAAGTAAAATTCGATCTCATCTAGTGACTTACATGCTTTAATTGTAGATATTAGTCTATTGTAAAATTCTAATTTTTGTGTTAAATTTATATATTCAATATGTTGATTTTTAGCTTTTTGTTTTGATTTTTTAGATTTTGTAAAAAGATCATTTGATTTTTTTATATTAATCTCTTTTTTATAACCATTAAATGTATATAATTTATTTAATAAGTTAGTGGCTTCTTTGTTATACTTAATAGATTTCTCTTCTAGTGTTTTTACATCTTCTAGATCATTTAATATTTTTTCAATTTTAAATATATGTTTTTTAATTTGTGTTATTTTTTGTTTTTTAATAGACTCAAGTTCTTTAAACTCTTTTTGCTTATAGATATCTAATAGATACTGATCTATATCATCTATTTCTTTTTCTTCATAGATATAGTTAGGCTTATCAAGTTCTACAAGTTTTAGCCCAACTTTAATCACTCTAGTAGATGTCCATTCGTCAACATGTCTTAATGCTTCTAATATAATATTATTTTCATCTAAAATAATGGCATTTGTATGTTTACCTGTAAATTCAAGTTGCAAATATGTAGATATCTTTTTATATGATGATTTACTAGTGATTTTGATTAAAATTATTTTATCATTATTTAGAAGTTTAATACTATCTATATATGAGTTATTAAATTTCTTTTGTAATTGAACATCAAATGGTGCGTTGAAATTTTTTTTAGATTTTGTATTGATATCTCTTTTATATATATTGCTATTACCTTTTGTCATATCAAAATAATATACATTTCTATCATTAAATTCAATTTTAAGTGTAT
>JADHTT010000057.1 GCA_016784825.1 Campylobacterales bacterium | reverse complement strand
ATATTGGTCTCTATTTTGCCTAAAAACCATAGGGCTAAAAAGTTTTCCGAGAATTGATTGAGTATATTTTTTGAGAAATCTTCAAACTCATCATAATCACTATTTTTAAATTCATTTATAATAATATTTAGAAGACTATTTAAATCTGGAAGTGGTACAGCATCAAATATTTGTCTAGCTATTTGTGTACCGAGTGTATATTGAGCTCCCAGATATATCCTTGCAGTTTTTTGTGTGAAGCCATAAATAGATGATCTTAATCCAACAATACCAATATCACTATGTTGATGTTTCGCACACCCTCTTAAGCAGCCAGAAAAGCCTACAGCTATTTGATGTTTTTCCATATCTTTAAGTGGAAGATACTGTGTTTCATCTTTTATATTCCAAAATGAATATGGACAAAACTCACTACCAGCACATGCTAAAATTGTCCTATTATCATTTTGATGTTTTAGTGGAAAACTAGCTTCATCTAAACCTAAAATATATAGCTGTTGGTCTGTACTAATTCTCACTTCATAATTATTCTCATTTGCCAATGTGGCAATATCATGAATCTCTGTAGCTTCTATTCGTGCAAAATTGGAGTGATAACAAAATGAATATTTACCATCTTTTAGTTGCTCAAATTCATCAAAGGAGACTTTTTCTAAAAGTATTTTACCTTTTGGAGTAAAGTCTTTTTTATATTCATCTTGTACAAAAGACCTAAATTCATCTATACCAATTCTTTCTAAAAGATGGAAAAGTCTTGTAAAATCCCTATCTTGTCTTAGTCCATGTTTATTAAATGATACAATAAAGGCTTTAAAAAAATCAAGAAGTTCATCTTCTTTGAGAAATATATTGGCATCTTGAGCAAGTTCAGTATTTTTACCACCCATATATACATTAAATCCATAAGTATTGTCTTTTTTAGCTAATGCAAAATATAGATCACTTGCAAAAAATGAACCACCATTTGCATATGAACCAGATATTCCAGTTGATATTCTTCGTGGCAATAATCCTACATATTCTGGTACTTTTAAAATAAACTCTTGCATTTGTTGTATATATGGATAAACTTCAATAATATTATATTTACCTACTCCATCAAAAACATCTGTAGCTATATTTCTTACATTGTCACCAAATGTTTGCCATGAATTTATACCTATAGAATCAAGTTTTTTATAAATTTCTATAATATTATCTTCATCCATTCCATGTATTTGCATACCAGATCTTGCTGTAAGTATTATATATAGTTTATATTCTAGAACTAAATTTGCTATATCCAAAAGATTTTGATTTGATATTCTACCACCTGGAAATCTAAGTCTTAGCATAAACTCATCATCTGTTAATTCATTATTATATATTCCAAAGTCTTGAAGATAATATCTATCACCACCACCTAGTGAATCTAAATATAAAGAGTCAAGTTCTTTATAAAAATCTATAGGTCTTAAATTTAGTTTTTGTTTTTCTATTTTATTTAATTCTTCAAACCTGGCATCTCCATCCATCTTGAAAGATTTTGTTTTATCTATTTTAGCCATTATTTTACCTCTATTGTCACAGACTTACCTTTGTATTGTTTTATAAATTCATCTTCAAGTTGAAGCTTATTTGCTAATGTAGGTCTTACTATATAGCTAATCCAAGTTGATTCTATGATATCACCTGTTTTTAAAGTAGGTATATTATAAGTTATAGTCTTTATTTCATTTGCTTTTAGATTATTATTAAACTTATATCCATGTGCAGCAGCTGGAGTTGATTTTTTACCATCTTTATCGCTAAATAAAATTGTAAATGTTGCTTCTTTATCTTCCATTGGATTGTCTTTAAAGTTTGACCATATAATCTTATCATCTCGTGTAATAGTAGTATGTATATATTTTAACCTCATTGGTTGCATAATAATACTATGTCCCATTTTATTTTTAATAGTTAGTTCTAGTGTATCGCTACCTTTAGTGGCTGCTAAATGTAAATCTACGGCTTTTTTAACCATTTTATCTGATCTAATACCTAAGAACTCATGTGATGTATATTCTTCTCTGCCTTTTTTATTTAGTTTAGTTACACCACCTGGTGCTTTAGGCATATGACACCCTATACAATCACTAGTTTTATTAAATTCATTGTATCCATTACATATTTGTACTTGTTGTTTATTATATTTTTTACCATGACAGCCCATACAAACTTGAGAATTCTCATATATTTTATTAGATTCACTATAATGCTTATCACTAACATCAGCATTTTTTAGATTTCCTAAAAATCTAGGCTTATTTTCACCTTTATAGTTATAGAAGTTTATATTTTTATGTTTTAATTCCAATACTCGTGTAATCTGATGACAATAAAAGCATGATACTCCATCTGCTTGTGTAATATCTTTTGAATCTGGTTGTTCTTTACCAGTAACTAGTGCTCTTATATTTGATGCACCTGGAGTATGACATAGTGCACAACTATATTTATTTGGAGATACTTTTGCTTTAATTTTATTATGTAAACTATCTTGAAATATTGAAGACTTGTGATGCATTGATGTTGTGTGTTCATAGTGGATCATATCATGACATTCTTTACAGCTTTGCGTATCTAAATATTTTGCATTTATAGACACTAAAAGTAGTAGTAATAAGCTTATGATTTTCATAATGTTTCCTTATGTGGTTTTATATTAGATATAAAAAAAGGTAGAAAGATTAACTTCCTACCTTTTTAAGTGCAATTGAATTGTAATATACAATTCAATTACTAGATACTATTAAGCACCAGGTATTGTTTGTCTATGCTCGATTGAGTAAGTAAACGTTGGAGTAGTTAATCCAGTGATGTACTTAACAAATTTACCAGTTTTAGCTTCATAGATACCGATTCTACCAGTATTCCACTCAGAAATCATAGTCCAGTTACCGTGGTTAGCTGGCTCAGCATGAAGGATTCTTGGTTGAACATCAGAATGTGGAACATCCCAAGTTTCAATTATTGTACCATCAGCTTTAGTTAACTTACCTTGATCTTTACCAACATGGATAATTCTATCAACTTCTAAGTGTTGCTTATTAATTAAGTGAACTTGATTCCAGTTTGAAGATCCACCAAGTACGTTATCTGCCCAGATCCATGGAGTATGCTCAGAAGTACCTACGAATAATGCTCCACCACCAGTTGGTATGTGTCTAACAACGTCCCAGTTGTTATCCCAAATAGTAACTTGACCAACATTCATATTAACTGTTGCATGAACTTGACCATACTCGTGGTTATACCAAGATGAACCTTGACCTGGGTGAGGCTTAGATCCAGCACCAGTATAAACTTTAGCAGCTAAAGTTTTAGTTTTAAAGTCAACGATACCAACAACATCAGAACCTTGAGAAGCAATCATGTAGTATCTACCGATCTCTTTACCTTCATTTAGGAATGCATCATGAAGAATGTTACCAATATTTGGAATATCACCAACTACTGGGAAGTCTGGTTTAGAGTAATCTACGATATAAACGTGACCAGCATCTTTAAGTGCAAATGCAAAGTAAGGTCCATATGGAGTATCAGCAATAGATGCAACTCTTGAAGACTCAATGTTACCTTCGTTGTTAATTACAGACGAAGTAGGGTAAACTTTAAGTGGCTCTAGTGTCATAGCGTCAAGTAAAATAGCTCCACCTGGAGTGTAGTTACCAGCCATTACATATTTACCATCTGGAGATACTGCAAGTCCTCTAGACTCATCACCAACTCTACACTCAGCAATTTTTTGCTGACCTTTAGAAGCTAAATCGAACATTGTTAAAAGACCATCTCTAGAGATAGAATATGCATATCTTGGCATTCTTTTATTAGTTACTGTTACGTGAACTGCGAATCCAGCTGGGTGAGTAGAAAGTTTAGTTCCTTTTGTACCATCTAGGAATGTTACTTTAGAAGCATCTCTTTCAGTTACGAAACAAATATCAGTTACTTTAGCTACATCAGCAGCAGTTGGGAATTCTTTAAGAAGTTTCATTCTATCATTAAGAACTCTATAACCTTTTTTAACGTTATCTAAAGTAAGAACCATTTCTTTCTTACCTTTGAAGTGTTGTAAGTAGTCAACCATTGCAGCCGCTTCGTTCTTAGAGAACTCATGACCAATTGATTCACCTTTTTTAAATGGAGGCATAGCAGTACCAGGCTTACCATTTAAGATAACATCAGCCATCTCATAAGCATTTTTATCTTTTATAACTGCAGGTCTAATATCAGAACCAACACCACCTTGATGCTTAGGTCCATGACAACCTTGACAATCTTTTTCAAAAACTTCTTCTACATCAAAAGCTGACGCACCTGTAACGATAGCTGCTGCTGCAACTGTACTCATCATTAATCTTGTTAATTTCATTTTTTCTCTCCTTAAATTGAAATATCAACATAAAAATTATAATAGATATAATTTCAACTTTTCTTGATATACATCAAGAAACTGACTAAATTTTAATAAAAAAATCTAATCAGTTATACTTAGCTTATATTAAGCTTCGTTTTCTAATCTTTCTTTCTCTTGCGAGTAAATCCAGAACATTGGAATTACAATCACAGTGTGAAGGAAGATTGTTAATAGCATTGGATATTGGTTCAAAGTTCCGAAGAAACTAGGCACTATATCCGTGAATGGTTCAAATAACATAATTTATCTCCTTATCTTACGTGGATTGGATTTTTACCAGTTGATAGTAAATCTTTAATAAGATAAACAAAACCAACTAGAGTTACAACACCCATTGCAAGTCTCCATCCAAGACCTTGAACAAACCATAGTGTATCTTGAGAAATAAAGAATGCTTCCCAAGTAGCACCCATTTGTGCTCTTTCAACTAATACTTGTCCATAACCTGCAATTGTAAGTGCAACAGTCATACCAAATACACCAAGTGTAATTAATACAATAGCCATCTTAGAATCAAATGTTGCTTTAAGTTGTTTAATATTGTTTGTACCTTGTACAGCAATATAGAACATACCTATTAAGATAGTTGCATATGCACCATAGAATGCTAAGTGACCGTGCGCAGATGTAAACTGTGTACCGTGTGTATAGATATTTACTTGTGGTAGTGTATGGAAGAATCCCCATATACCAGCACCAAGGAAGTTACCAAACGCATTTGTAAAGAACCAAGCTAATGCAGGTGAATTAGATACTTCTTGTCCAGCACCACTTTCTCTACCCCAGTCATATGTAACGTGAACGAACATAGCAACTAATGGTAATGGTTCTAGTGAACTAAATAGTGCACCAATTTCCCACCAGTACTCAGGTGTACCGATCCAGAAGTAATGGTGACCAAGACCTAAGATACCAGATCCAAATAGCATAGCTACCTCAATCCATAGCCACATCTCAACTGTTTCTCTACTTGCACCAATTAATCTAATAAGACCAAATGCTGCTAAAGAACCAACAAATACTTCCCAAGTAGCTTCAACCCATAGGTGAATTACCCACCACCACCAGAATTGGTCCATAGAGATATTATCTGTATAACCCATACCAGCAAGATATAATCCAGCAAGTGCAATTAAGTCAGCGATAAGAACTGTCATAATTCCTGTTCTTTCACCTTTTATAGCTGTTAAGAATACGTTTCCTAAGAAACCTAATACAACTACAACAATACCAATATCAGCCCATCTTGGAGCTTCAATATATTCTCTACCTTCGTGAATAAACCAGATAGTTGATTGATCAGCTGGTCCAACTTGAACTAAGATATATACTAATACAACAACTGTAACAGCTGCAGTTAATATCCAGAATAATAGTTTACCAATACCAATTCCTACTGTTTCAATACCAGTTTCTTCTGGTAATAGCCAGTAAACAGAACCGATCATTGCATATAACATCCATACTACAAGGGCATTAATATGTACCATTCTTGCAACAGAGAAGTCAAATAGCTCAAATAAGAAAGCTGGGTATAGAAATTGCGTAGCTGCAATCAGACCCATTAACAATTGAGCACCAAATAATACAGCCGCAACTGTAAAATACCAAGTAGCTAGTTTTTGTGATTCCCACTTTAAATTATTTGCCATTAGTTAGCCTTTTTCTCTCTAAGAGTTAAATCTTTTTTAGCAAAGTTTCTTGGGAAACCATTTGTATCGATTGAACTCATATGTTTTAAGAATGCTACTAAACCTTTAGCCTCTTCTGCCGTAATACCAAGATTTGGCATCATTCTAC